>NZ_JBFUIT010000015.1:0-34008 GCF_056401735.1 Luteibacter sp. P4_D7_3 | reverse complement strand
TGTCCGCCGTTGCCCTCTGGACTCGCGGCCGCCTGCAAGGCGCCGATGTCGAGGTCACTGGCTTTTCCATCGATACGCGCACGCTCAAGGCGGGTGACATCTTTGTCGCCCTGCCGGGCGAGCGCGTCGACGCGCATGACTTCGTTGCCGCGGCGGCCGAGGGCGGCGCCGTCGCCGCCCTTGTCACGCGTCCGGTCAACGTGGCGATTCCGCAGGTGATCGTCGACGACACCCAGATCGCCCTGGGCGATCTCGCCAGTGCGGTGCGTGCCCAGACCAGCGTGCGCGTCGTCGGCATTACCGGTTCCAACGGCAAGACCACGGTGAAGACGCTGACCGCGTCCATCCTTTCGCGCCATGGCCGGACCCACGTGAACGCCGGCAATTTCAATAACGAGATCGGCATGCCGCTGACCTTGTTGGCGATGCCACAGGACACGCAGTACCTCGTCCTCGAGATGGGCGCAGGCAAGCCGGGTGACATCGATTATCTCGCTGCCATCGCGCGGCCCGATATCGGTCTCGTCAATTCCATCGCCCCCGCGCATCTTGAGCGCATGGGCACGATCGAAGGCGTCGCCGAAACCAAGGGCGCGCTCTACCAGTCGCTGCCCGTCGATGGCGTCGCGGTGATCAATGCCGACGACACGCGTTTTGCCGGTTTCTTCGCCAACCTCGCCGGCACGCGCCGGATCCTGCGTTACGGCCTCGAGCATCGCGCGGACATCGGTGCGGACATCGTCGAGGAGCGCATCGACGGCACGCACTTCGTCCTGTCCACGCCGCACGGCGACGGCGACGTACACCTGCCGATGGCCGGCCGTCACAATGTCGCCAATGCGCTCGCCGCTGCCGCCATTGCGACGGCGCTGGACGTGCCGGTCGACCTCATCGTCGAGGGTCTGGAGCAGGTGCCGCAGGTTGCCGGTCGCCTGAACCTGGAAGCGATGCCAGGCAACTGGACGCTGATCGACGACAGCTACAACGCCAACCCGGGATCCGCTGCCGCCGCGATCGACACCTTGTCGCTGGCACGCGGCGAGCGCTGGCTGATCCTCGGCGACATGGCTGAACTCGGCGCGGACACGATCAAGCTGCACGCCGGTATCGGCAAGCTCGCGCATGACCGCGGCATCGAGCGCCTGCTCGCCACCGGGCCCAAGTCCGCGGCCGCGGTCGAGGCCTTCGGCCCGGGCGCGCAGCATTTCGCTACGCAGGAAGCGCTGATCGAAGCGGCTTGCACGCAGATCCATGAGGGCGTGACCTGCCTCGTGAAGGGGTCACGTTCGTCCGGCATGGACCGGATCGTGGCGGCAATGAAGAAACACGCTGAAGGAGCATCCGATGCTGCTTGAACTGGCGGAATGGATGGCTCGGCACTTCACGTCGTTGCATCTTTTCCAATACATCACCTTCCGCGCGATCATGGCGGCGCTCACTGCGCTGGCCGTGTCGCTCCTGCTCGGCCCGGCCCTGATTCGCAAGCTGGCCGCGCTGAAAGCAGGGCAGGTGGTGCGCAGCGACGGTCCGCAGACCCATCTTTCCAAGGCCGGTACGCCCACCATGGGCGGCACGCTGATCCTGTTCTCCATCGGCATCGCGACGCTGCTGTGGGCCGACCTCGGCAACCGTTACATCTGGGTGGTCCTGCTGGTCACGCTCGCGTTCGGCGTCATCGGTTTTTACGACGACTACCGCAAGCTGGTGCTCAAGGACAGTCGTGGCCTGGCCAGCCGCTGGAAGTACTTCTGGCAGTCGGTCTTCGGCCTGGCCGCGGCCGTGTTCCTCTACCACACGCACCAGGCGCCGGCTGAAATCGCGCTGTACGTGCCGCTGTTCAAGCAGGTGGCGGTACCGCTGGGCCTGTTCTTCGTGGTGATCGGCTACTTCATCATTGTCGGCTTTTCCAACGCGGTGAACCTGACCGACGGACTCGACGGCCTGGCGATCATGCCGAGCGTGCTTGTATCCGGCGCACTGGGCATCTTCGCTTACCTTGCCGGTAACAAGCTGTTCTCCGAGTACCTCGGCATCCCGGCCATTCCCGGTGCCGGCGAACTGGCGATCTTCTGCAGCGCGCTATCCGGCGCAGGCCTGGGCTTCCTGTGGTTCAACACGTATCCGGCCCAGGTCTTCATGGGTGACGTGGGTGCCCTGGCCATCGGCGCCGCGCTCGGTTGCGTCGCGCTGATCGTTCGCCAGGAAATCGTGTTGCTGGTGATGGGCGGCGTGTTTGTGATGGAAACCGCCTCGGTGATGTTGCAGGTCGCCAGCTTCAAGCTGCGCGGCAAACGCATTTTTCGCATGGCGCCGATCCACCATCACTTCGAACTGAAGGGATGGCCGGAACCCCGCGTCATCGTTCGCTTCTGGATCATCAGCGTCGTGCTGGTGCTTATCGGTCTTGCTACGTTGAAGGTGCGCTGAGAATCATGTTTGGCTTCGGCACAAAGCAGGCGCAACGCCGACAGGGCCCACGGGGGAGTTTCGACCTCCCGTTGCTCCTGGCTGCGCTCGCGCTCGCCGCGCTGGGTGTGATCATGGTCACCTCAGCCTCGATAGCCGTGGCCGACGGTTCCCACCAGGGTGCGTTTTACTACCTCAAGCGCCATCTCGTGTTCCTGTTCCTCGGTGGCTGCTTCGCCGCCGCCGCGATGCGTACCGAACTGAAGACGCTCGAGAAGCACAGCTTCCTGCTCCTGCTGCTGGGCATCATCATGTTGTTGATGGTGTTCCTGCCCGTGTTCGGCATGCGCATCAACGGCGCGCGTCGCTGGGTGAACCTGCTGGTGACCAGCTTCCAGCCCGTCGAGGCCGTCAAGCTCATCCTCGTCGCGTACCTTGCGAGCTATCTCGTGCGCCATCGCGAAGGCGTGGAGTACGAACTGTTCGGCGTGGTCAAGCCGGTCGCCGTGGCGGGTCTGATCGTGCTCCTGCTGCTCGCCCAGCCCGACTTCGGTTCGGCCGCGCTGGTCGTCGCCACCACGGTCGGTATGGTCTGGCTGGCCGGCGCGCGCATGCGCAACCTGCTCTTGCTGGCGACGCCGCTTGTCCCCGCGCTGATCTACGCCGCGACCGCCGAGGACTACCGCATCAAGCGCCTGACCTCGTTCCTCGATCCCTGGAAGGATCCGTTCAACGACGGCTTCCAGCTGACCCAGGCCCTGATCGCCGTGGGTCGTGGCGAGTGGACGGGCGTGGGGCTGGGTTCGAGCGTGCAAAAGCTGTTCTACCTGCCCGAGGCACATACCGACTTCATCCTTGCCGTGCTCGCCGAAGAACTCGGTCTCGCCGGCATCGTCCTGGTCATCTTCCTCTACGTCGTGCTGGTTGGCCGCGGTCTGTACCTGGGCCTGAAGGGCGTCGAGCTTGGCCACCGTTTCTCCGGCTACGTCGCCTATGGCATCTCACTGATGATGGGTTTCCAGGCCATGGTCTCGATCGGCGTGAACCTGGGCGTGCTGCCGACCAAGGGCCTCACCCTGCCGCTGATCAGCTCGGGCGGTTCGTCCGTGCTGATGACCTGCGCCATGGTCGGTGTGCTGCTGCGCGCCACGTTCGAGATCAATCGGGCCGAAGACGCACGCCAGACGGCCGTGCGCCTGCCTGCCAACGCGGTGCCGGACGCCAACGCGCCGCTCGGAGGCATGGCATGAGCGCCCCCGTGCTGATCATGGCCGGCGGTACCGGCGGTCACATTTTCCCGGGGCTCGCCGTGGCCGACGAGCTGCGTTCGCGCGGCGTGGCGGTGGCGTGGCTGGGCGCCGAGGGCGGCATGGAAACGCGCGTCGTGCCCGCACATGGTCTCGACCTGCATACGGTCGCGGTGGGCGGCTTGCGCGGCAAGGGCGTGGCGACTCGCCTGATGGCACCGCTGATGCTCGCGCGCGCGCTGTTCGCCTCGCTGAAAGTGCTGCGCCGGTTGCGTCCGCGCTGCGTGCTCTCCATGGGCGGCTATGTTGCCGGACCGGCAGGTATCGCCGCGCGTCTGTTAGGCATCCCGCTGGTCGTGCACGAGCAGAACGCGGTCGCCGGTTATACGAACCGCAAGCTCGCCGCGTTCGCGAAGAAGGTACTCACGGGTTTCCCCAACGTGTTGCCGAACGGCGAGTGGGTAGGTAACCCGGTGCGCGCCCGAATCGCCGCCCTGCCGGCTCCCGACCAGCGCATGGCTGACCGCAATGGTCGTCCGCGCCTGCTGGTGCTGGGTGGCAGCCTCGGCGCGCGGACGTTGAACCTCGCGGTGCCCAAGGCGCTGGCCTTCATGCGCACCAAGCCCGAATTTGCCGCCAGCGAGCCCGAGGTCGTGCACCAGACCGGTGAACGCGGCCTCGAGGAAGCCCGCGGCGCTTATGCATCCGCAGGCATCACCAACGCCAACATCGTGCCTTTCATCGAAGACATGGCTGGCGCTTACGAGTGGGCCGATCTCGCCGTGTGCCGCGCTGGCGCGCTGACGGTGGCCGAACTCTGCGGCGCCGGCCTCGAAGCCTTGCTCGTGCCGTTCCCGCACGCGGTTGACGATCACCAGACGGTCAACGCCCGTGCGATGGTCGACGCCGGCGGTGCGTTGCTGCTCCCGGACTCCCTCGCTGCTTCCCCCGAAGGTGACGAGGTGATCGCCACGCTGCTCGCCACCATGCTCGGCGACCGCCAACACATCCTTTCCGCGGCCAATGCGTCCCGTACGCTGGCCAAGCCCGACGCCGCAGCAACGATTGCACGTCACTGCATGGAGGTTTCCGCATGACGCCCGGTCGTTTGCGCGCTCACGATGATTTCATGACTTCGTTCCGCCGTGTCCACTTCATCGGCGTGGGCGGCGTCGGCATGAGCGGCATTGCCGAAGTGCTGAAGAACCTCGGCTACAGCGTTTCCGGTTCCGACCGTGCGCCGTCGCCCACGACCGAACGCCTGGCCAAGCTCGGTGTGGAAGTCCACATCGGTCATAGCGCCGCGAACATCGATGGTGCCGATGTGATTGTCACCTCGAGTGCGATCCGTCAGGACAACCCCGAGATCGTCGCTGCGCAGGCCGCGCGCGTGCCCATGGTGCCGCGTGCGGAAATGCTCGGTGAACTCATGCGCTTCCGTCGGGGCATCGCCATCGCCGGAACGCACGGCAAGACGACCACCACCAGCCTGGTTGCCAGCGTGCTTGCCGAAGCGGACTACGATCCGACCTTCGTCATCGGTGGTCAGCTCAATGCCGCCGGCGCCAATGCGCGTCTGGGCACCGGTCAGTACCTGGTCGCTGAGGCTGACGAATCGGATGGCTCGTTCCTGATGCTCTCGCCGGTCATGGCCGTCGTGACCAATATCGACGCCGATCACCTCGAGAACTACAACGGCGATTTCGCCCAGGTGAAGAAAGCCTTTCGTGACTTCCTGCATCGCCTGCCGTTCTACGGCATGGCCGTGCTGTGCATCGACGACGAGGAAACGGCCCTGCTTGCGCAGGACACCTCGCGTCGCATGCTGACCTATGCGATCGACAAGCCGGGTGCCGACGTCACGGCGACCAACGTGCGCCAGGTCGGTTTCGAGATGCATTTCGACCTGCACCTGCCGGGTATGGCCGGCACGCTGCCGGTCACGCTCAATCTCCCCGGCCGGCATAACGTGCAGAACGCGCTCGCCGCCGCCGCGGTGGGCTGGCAGCTCGGCGTCGAAGCCGAAGCCATCGCGCGCGCGCTGGCCCGCTTCGAGGGTGTCGGCCGTCGCTTCCATCGTCGCGGCGAAGTCGAGCTCGACAGTGGCAAGGCCCTGCTGGTCGACGACTACGGCCACCATCCGCGCGAGCTCGCTGCCGTGTTCGCCRCCGCCCGTGGCGGCTGGCCGGACCGTCGCCTCGTGGTCGCGTTCCAGCCGCATCGCTATAGCCGCACACGTGACCTGCTCGACGACTTCGCCAACGTGCTGGCTGAAGTGGACGTGCTCGTGCTCACCGAGGTCTACCCGGCCGGTGAGTCCCCGATCGCCGGAGCCGATGGTAAAGCCCTGGCCCGTGCCATCCGCGCGCGCGGCAAGACCGACCCGGTGCTGGTCGACCATCCGCGCGATCTGCGCGACACGTTGTCCGCGCTGGTGCGCGACAACGACCTGATCATGCTGCTCGGCGCTGGCGACATCGGCGCGGCAGCCGTCGAGCTGGGTAATGCCGGCCACCTGAGGACGAACAAGTAATGGATGACACACGTTTCCCCCGCCTGATCACCGATGCCGCCGACTTCGGCCGTGTCGCCGTGGTGATGGGCGGCAATTCGGCTGAACGCGACGTCTCGCTCGATTCCGGTCGAGGCGTGCTGGAAGCGCTGCGCTCCCGTGGCGTGGACGCCCATGCCATCGACGGTATTCCGGCCCTGCTCGACGCGGTACGCGCCGGCCACTTCGCGCGCGTGTTCAATATTCTTCACGGCGCTGGCGGCGAGAACGGCGAGCTCCAGGGCGCGCTGCAGTCGCTCGGTGTTCCCTACACCGGTTCCGGTGTGCTCGGGTCCGCGCTGTCGCTCGACAAGGTCCGCGCCAAACAGGTGTGGATTGCGCTCGGTCTGCCGACGCCGAAGTTCCGTGCGCTACCTCGTGGCGCCGACGTGCATGCCGCGGCGCGTGAGGTGGGCTTCCCGCTTATCGTGAAACCCGCATGGGAAGGCTCCAGCGTCGGCGTGACGCGCGTGTTCGACGAAGCCGGCCTCGACGCCGCCGTGGAACTGGCGCGTAAGTATCCCGGCGACATGCTGATGGAGACGCTGATCGAAGGCGACGGCAGCGAGGGTGGCGAATTCACCGTCGGCATCCTCGGCCGTGACGTCCTGCCGACGATCAAGATCGTGCCGAAGGGTGAGTACTACGACTACAACGCCAAGTATGTCGCCGAAGACACGCAGTACATCGTGCCCGGCCTCACCGCGACTGCCGAAGACGAGATGCGCGCCCTCGCGCTGACCGCATTCGATGCGCTCGACTGCTTCGGCTGGGGTCGCGTCGACGTGATGCGCGACCGCCATGGCAAGAACTGGCTGCTCGAAGTGAATACCGCGCCGGGCATGACCTCGCATTCGCTCGTCCCGAAAGCCGCCGCCGTGGCGGGCCTGGATTATCCGGCCCTCTGCTGGCGCGTCCTCGAAACCTCCATGGAACGGGAGGGTGCGAAGGCATGAAGGGAGCCGCCGCCACGCGAATCGTCGCCTGGGGTATCGCCATTACGCTGGTGGTACTGCCCGTGGTCGGCGTGATGCAGGGCTGGTTCGCCGCCGGTCGCTGGCCGGTGACGAACATCAAGGTCGAGGCGGAGTTCGCGCATGTCAGCGCCGAACAGATCCGCAGCGCCGTGCTGCCTCGGCTGGGCAAGGGCTTCTTCGCAACGGATCTGGAAGACGTGCGCCACGCGATCGGTACGCTGCCGTGGGTGGAATCGGTAGAGGTGCGCAAGCGTTGGCCCGATACCCTGCTGGTGCGCATCTACGAACGTCAGCCGTTCGCGCGCTGGAACGAGGACCGCCTGATCAGCCGCCAGGGCCTCGTCTTCGATGCTCCGGGCGCCGACCAGATGGGCGACCTGCCGCGCCTGCGCGGCCCGGATTCCCGCCTCGCCGAAGTGGTGAGTTTTTACGCGCAGGCCCAAAAGGCTTTCGAGGGCAGGGCGCAGCTCGCCATTGTCGGCGTGAGCCTGAGCGAACGCGGCAGCTGGAGCGTCACCACCGAAAGCGGCGCTGAGATCGTCATCGGCGACCGTGACCAGGCCGACCGTCGCCTCGCCCGCTTCCTCGATGTCTACCCACAACTTGTCGCCGGTCGGCGTGGCGGTTTCGCCTATGCCGACCTTCGTTACACCAACGGATTCGCCATCCGGTGGCCGGAATCGGAAACCACGGCCGCACCCAAGGTCGGAAGCTGAGCTAAACCATGAGAAACAAGAACGACAAACAGCTCGTCGTCGGCCTCGACATCGGAACGTCGAAGGTCGTCGCGATCGTCGGCGAATACGAGCCGGGTGAACCGATCGAGATCATCGGCATCGGCACCCATGTGTCGCGCGGCATGAAGCGCGGCTCGGTGGTCGACATCGAATCGACGGTGCACTCCATCCAGCGCGCGGTCGAAGAGGCCGAGCTGATGGCCGGCTGTGACATTCGCTCGGTCTACGCGTCCATCTCGGGCAGCCACCTGGAAACGCGCAACTCGCACGGCACCGCAGCCATCCGCGACCGTGAAGTGACGGCCGCCGATCTGGAGCAGGTGCTCGAAGCCGCCAGCGCAGTGGCGATCCCGGCCGACCGCAAGGTGCTCTACAAGGAATCGCAGGAATACCGCATCGACGGCCAGGATGGCATCCGCCACCCGGTCGGCATGAGTGGCGTGCGCCTGGAAGCCAGCGTGCATCTGGTCACTGGTGCGGCCAGCGCGGTGCAGAACATCTCCAAGTGCATCCAGCGCTGTGGCCTCTCGGTCGACGAGCTGGTTCCGGCGGCCGTCGCGAGCGCGAAGGCCGTGCTGACCGAAGACGAGCTCGAGCTCGGCGTCTGCCTCGTCGACATCGGCGCCGGCACCACCGATATCGCCATCTATACGCAGGGTGCGATCCGCCACACCAAGTCGCTGCCGGTCGGTGGCGACCAGGTGACAAACGACATCGCCTACGGCGTGCACACACCGACCGCTCACGCCGAAGAGATCAAGATCAAGTACGCGTGTGCGCTCGCCCAGCTCGCGCACGCGGAAGAAACGATCCAGGTGCCGAGCGTCGGCGATCGCCCGCCGCGTCGTCTCGCGCGCCAGGCGCTCGCGCAGTCGGTGCAGGCGCGCTACGAGGAAATCTTCGAGATGGTGCAGGACGAACTGCGCCGCTCGGGTTACGAGAGCCTCGTCGCTGCCGGCATCGTGCTCACCGGCGGTGCGTCGCGCATGGAAGGCGCGCTCGAGCTGGCCGAAGAAATTTTTCACAAGATGGTCCGCATCGGCGTGCCCCAGCACGTGTCGGGTCTGGGCGATGTCGTATCCAGCGAGCTGCATTCGACCGGCGTGGGCCTGCTTCTGCACGGTTCGCGGTCCAGTGGCGCATCGCGTAACACGAGTTCCGCCGTCGGCAACGTCGGCAGTGTGGTCGAGAAGTTCCGAAGCTGGTTCACCAAGAATTTCTAAGTAGAAACCGGATTGTCGGTGCCCGATGGAAGGGGGGCGCCGGGGCAAGAGGATGGCCCGCAACCCATGGCCGACAGGAGTCGGACGTGGGACATAAACCATAAAAACTAAAAGTTCTGCGGAGGACGGGAAATGTTTGAACTCATCGAAAAGCTGGCACCGAACGCGGTCATCAAGGTCATCGGCGTGGGCGGCGGTGGCGGTAACGCCGTGGCGCACATGGTCAACTCCAATATCGAAGGCGTCGAGTTCGTCGTCGCCAATACCGACGCGCAGGCCATGAAGAGCTGCAACTCGCGTACGCACCTCCAGCTCGGTGGCAACGTCACCAAGGGCCTGGGCGCGGGCGCCAATCCGGAAGTCGGCCGCCAGGCCGCGCTGGAAGACCGTGAGCGCATCGAGGAAATGCTCGAAGGCGCCGACATGGTCTTCATCACCGCGGGCATGGGTGGCGGTACCGGTACGGGCGCGGCCCCGGTCGTCGCCCAGCTGGCGAAGGAAAAGGGCATCCTTACGGTCGCGGTCGTCACCAAGCCGTTCCCGTTCGAAGGCCGTCGCCGCATGCAGGTCGCCCTCAAGGGCATCGAAGACCTGTCGCAGCACGTCGATTCGCTGATCACCGTGCCGAATGAAAAGCTCCTTTCGGTGCTCGGTCGCGAAGTCACCCTGCTCAACGCCTTCAAGGCCGCCAACGACGTGCTTCAGGGTGCCGTGCAGGGCATCGCCGATCTGATCACGGCCCCGGGCCTGATCAACGTCGACTTTGCCGACGTCCGTACCGTGATGAGCGAGATGGGCATGGCGATGATGGGCTCCGGCACGGCTCGCGGCGACGACCGCGCGCAGGCTGCCGCCGAGGCCGCCATCAACAACCCGCTCCTCGAGGACGTGAACCTTGCCGGCGCTTGCGGCATCCTGGTCAATGTCACCGCCGGTCCGAACCTGACCATGCGCGAGTTCGACGAGATCGGCCGGGTGATCCACGATTTCGCCTCGGAAGACGCGACCGTGGTCATCGGCACCTCGCTCGACCCGGACATGCAGGACGATGTCCGCGTGACCGTCGTCGCCACGGGCCTGAATCGTGCGGGCGTGGCGTCGAAGCAGCCGATTCGCCAGCCGGTTCAGCAGCAGGTGGAAATGCGCCAGCGTCCGCGTCCGGTCGTGCTGCGCACGGGTACGGGCAACGAGGTGGTCGACTACGCGCAGCCCGACGTCGTCTCGTCGACGCGTTCGGAGCCGGCGCCGTCCAAGGGTGCCGAGCCGACGATCGACTACCTGGACATCCCGGCGTTCCTGCGCCGCCAGGCAGATTGACTGTCTCGACACGTACCTAATGGCACGTTAAGGAAAACGTGAGGCTGGCCCGGCACGATGCCGGGTAGCCCGACGCTCCGCCGCCGATCCCGTCCGGGCGGCGGAGCGTTGCCCTGTCGACGGGAGAAACCGGCCAGGTTTTTCAAGTACTTGAATGACCGTGGTTTCAGTCGCAAGCCAAATGAGAATGACTTGCGTCCGATGCTGAAGGAAGAGTGAAGCGGTGCAAGACTGGCCCGTTCAGTTCATCTAGCCCGAGGTTAAGACTGTGTTAGCCTATTCGCCACTTAAGGCTGCTGCCGGCTAAGGTTTGACCCAATATGATTAAGCAGCGCACGCTCAAGAACATCATTCGCGCCACTGGCGTCGGTCTTCATACCGGCGACAAGGTGTATATGACGCTTCGTCCCGCGGCGCCGAACACCGGCATCGTGTTTCGTCGCACCGACCTGAATCCGCCCGTCGAACTCCATTCGCGTCCCGAGAACGTCGGCGATACGCGTCTTTCGACCACGCTGATCAAGGATGGCGTTCGCGTGTCCACTGTCGAGCATCTGCTCTCGGCCATGGCCGGGCTTGGTATCGACAATGCCTATGTCGACCTTTCCGCTCCCGAAGTGCCGATCATGGACGGCAGCGCCGGTCCGTTCGTGTTCCTCATCCAGTCCGCGGGTATCGAGGAGCAGGAAGCCGCCAAGCGCTTCATTCGTATTCGCAAGCCGGTCATCGTCCAGGACGGTGACAAGTGGGCCAAGCTCGAGCCATTCGACGGCTTCAAGGTGGGTTTCTCGGTCGAGTTCGACCACCCGCTGTTCAACAAGCGCAATTCCCAGGCCGAGATGGATTTCTCGACCACGTCCTTCGTCAAGGAAGTCAGCCGTGCCCGCACGTTTGGCTTCATGCGTGACATCGAGATGCTCCGTGAGCGCAATCTCACGCTCGGCGGCTCGATGGACAACGCTGTCGTGCTGGACGACTACCGCGTGCTCAACGAAGACGGCCTCCGTTACGACAACGAGTTCGTCAAGCACAAGATCCTCGACGCCATCGGCGACATCTACATGCTGGGCCACAGCCTCATTGGCGCGTACTCCGCGCACAAGTCCGGTCACGAGCTCAACAACAAGCTCCTTCGCAGCCTGATGGCCGATGTCACCGCCTGGGAAGAAGTCAGCTTCAAGGACCCGGCCAAGGCGCCGATCTCCTACGCCCAGCCCGCCCACGCGGTTTAAGGCACGGCCTTTCGGGGCGCTCGACACAGGAAAAAGCCGCCCTCGAGGCGGTTTTTTTATGGGTCTTCGCGCGCGTATGCGGGTTCGCCTTCGGCCTCGCGTTTGGCGCTCGCGCGGCGTCGCGAGAGCCGGCGGGTGCCACCCACGACGCGGCGGCTTGGTGTGTAGGAGCCGATTCATCGGCGAACCCTCTGGCAGTCGAATCTGCGAATGAGGCCTTGTAGTGATGGGCCGAGCGGTTAGACGCCGGCGCAATTCAACGCACAGCCTCGTTCGCGATAGCACCGTCGAGGGTTCGCCGATGAATCGGCTCCTACACACGAGATGCGTTGAGCTTCATCGCTGCAAGCGGTTGCTCGACGCCACTCGAGCCGTGCAAACGCGAAGCCGCGAGGCCGAAGAAGACCCCGCCCCAGCCAACGCTTCGGACGCCAGCGACCGCGTGACAGCCGTCACGGCCCTGTGAACTTTACGTCCATTTTAGGTGTTCATAGGGAATATGCGTGCTATAAAGTTTGCCGCTCCGTCCGATCCGGTGCTGCTTACGGATCGAGCTTTTGGCTCGTAAGTATAGAATTAATCTGAATTTTCGGCCTCGGAGGCCAGTTTCAGGAACAGATCTCGCAACGTGGGGTCGGAGAGTGACGCTGCAGCGGCTCGCAGATGGCGGGCAGCTGACGCGGAAAGCGGTTTATGTCGGTCGGGAATGACTTCCTCGACCGGTAGGGGGGCCACTTTAACGGCAACCGAACTGGCTTTCGCGCCGATGGCGCGGGCGGCCTCGAGGATCTGCGTCTGGTAAAGGCGTACCCGCGAGGCCCAGGCCGAGGAGGGCGCAAGGAAGACGAGCCGACCGTCGCGCAGGTCCGCGAAGCGGACGTTGTCGCGCAGCGGTTGAGGCAGCGTCGCGCGCAGCTGGCGGTCCAACGTGTCGAGTTCGCGGGCCCGTTTGGCCAGCGACGCGACAGGCCCGAATTCCGAGATGGACTTCAGTCCATGGGTGGATCGACGGGTCGGTTGGTACGGCGGTGGCATGGACCGGCTTCAACTATTCGATGTGGAACGTATGCAGATCATACTCGTGTCTCGTGGCCAGAAAGGGCCGAAAACGCTGGATCTCACCTGCCGGCGCATGCGCTGCAAGGTGACGGCGATGGCCCTGGCTGGCTTTATCGGCATTGCCGGGGTTGGCGCCGCGGTGGCTCTGGTGGTCGCCAGTCCGAAAGATCGCGCGCTGGGTCATCTGGATGGCCTGCAAGCGCAGGTCGGCGACCAGAGCGCCCAGGTGGCCGCGATCAAGCGCGACGCCCAGCGCGATCTCGACGCCCTGGCGGTCAAGCTGGGCCAGCTCCAGGCCCAGTCGGTGCGCCTCAACGCGCTCGGCGAGCGCTTGACCCAGGCCGGCAAGCTGGATGACGGCGAGTTCAACTTCGACGAGGARCCCGGCCAGGGCGGCCTCGAGGTCAGCAATGGCCCCGATACCAGCGCCTATGCGCTTCCCGAAACGCTCGGAAAGAGCATCGACCACCTCTCCGGCCAGTTCGACGCCCAGCAGGCCCAGCTCGAAGCGCTGCGCGACCTGCTGATGGACCGCAGCATCGAATCCAGCCTTCGACCGACCGGCATGCCGGTCAATGGCTACATCTCTTCCTATTTTGGTGGCCGCCCCGATCCGTTCAGCGGGCATAGCGCGCGCCACACGGGCATCGACATCGCCGCGCCGACAGGTACGCCGGTGACGGCCGTGGCTGAGGGCATGGTCACTTTCGCGGGTCAGCGCAATGGCTATGGCGACGTCATCGAAATCGACCATGGCAACGGTTACATGACCCGATACGCCCATAACAGCGCGCTGGTCGTGCATCCGGGCCAACGTGTCCGGGTAGGCGACGTGATCGCCAAAGCCGGGTCCACCGGCCGTTCGACCGGTTCGCACGTCCATTTCGAGGTCTGGTACCACGATCGGGTCGTCAATCCGCTCGCCTTCGTGAAGAGTCATCGCTGACCGGGCTTGAATCCGGGCACGCCAGTCGCCACCCCGAGGAAAGCCGGGGACGCCCGTAGTATGATCGTCCCTTCGTGCCGGTCGGCTTAGCGCCTTCCGGCAGCCCTTTTCGTTTCAGATCCGGATGATCGATGTTCAATCGTGCACTGACGAGTATTTTCGGCAGCCGTAACGAGCGGGTGCTGCGTGACCTCTCCAAGACGGTCAAGCGCATCAACGCCCTCGAGCCGGAATTCGAAAAGCTTTCCGACGACGCGCTGCGGAGCAAGACCGACGACTTCCGTCAGCGTCTCGCTGCCGGCGAGACCCTAGACGCCCTGCTACCCGAAGCTTTCGCGGTCACCCGTGAGGCGGCAAAGCGCACGCTTGGCATGCGCCACTACGACGTGCAGCTCATTGGCGGCATGGTGCTGCACGGTGGGCGTATCGCCGAAATGCGCACGGGTGAGGGCAAGACGCTGGTCGGCACGTTGCCGGTTTATCTCAACGCCCTCGAAGGTAAAGGCGTCCACGTCGTTACCGTGAACGACTACCTGGCACGACGCGACTCCGCGCAGATGGGCCGCCTGTACAACTTCCTCGGCCTTACGGTCGGTGTCGTTTACCCGGGCATGGACCACGCCGACAAGCGCAGCGCGTACCAGGCAGACATCACTTACGGTACGAACAACGAGTTCGGCTTCGACTACCTTCGCGACAACATGGCGCTCAGCAAGGAACAGCGCAATCAGCGCGGCCTGCACTACGCCATCGTCGACGAGGTCGATTCGATCCTGATCGACGAAGCGCGTACGCCGCTGATCATCTCCGGTCCCGCCGAAGACTCCCCGCAGCTCTACATCGCCGTGAACAAGATCGTTCCGGGTCTTTCTCGCCAGGAGAAGGAAGACGCCGGTGGCGACTACTTCGTCGACGAAAAGGGCAAGCAGGTACACATGTCCGAAGAGGGCATGGAGCACGCCGAGCAGTTGCTGCGCGAAGCCGGCGTCATCGAGCCGGACAGCGGTCTCTACGATTCGAAGAACCTGGCTGTCGTTCACCACATGAACGCGGCATTGCGTGCAAACGCGATCTACCAGCGCGATGTCGACTACATCGTCCGCGATGGCGAAGTCATCATCGTCGACGAGTTTACCGGCCGTACGCTGGCAGGCCGTCGCTGGTCCGATGGCCTGCACCAGGCGGTCGAGGCGAAGGAAGGCGTGCCCATCCAGCGCGAGAACCAGACACTGGCGACGGTCACGTTCCAGAACCTGTTCCGCATGTACAAGAAGCTGGCCGGCATGACCGGTACGGCCGACACGGAAGCTTACGAGTTCCAGACCGTCTACGGCCTGGAAGTGGTAGTGATCCCGACGCACCAGCCGATGATTCGCGTGGACAACCCGGACTCCGTGTTCCTCGGTCCGGATGCCAAGTACAAGGCAGTCATCGACGACATCRAGGCCTGCTTCGGGCGCGGTCAGCCGGTGCTTGTCGGCACCGCGTCCATCGACGTGTCCGAACTCGTGTCGGGTCTGCTGAAGAAAGAAAAGATTCCGCACGAAGTGCTCAACGCCAAGCAGCATGAGCGCGAAGCGCACATCGTGGCCCAGGCGGGTGCGCCAGGCTCGGTCACCATCGCCACCAACATGGCCGGTCGCGGTACGGACATCGTGCTCGGTGGCAGCCTCGAGGCCCTGCTGGCCACATTGCCCGAAACGGCAACCGACGCCGATCGCCAGAAGACCCGCGAAGAGTGGAAGAAGCGCCACGATCAGGTGCTTGCTTCAGGCGGTCTGCATATCGTCGGCACGGAGCGTCACGAGTCGCGTCGTATCGACAACCAGCTGCGTGGTCGTTCGGGTCGCCAGGGCGATCCGGGTTCCTCGCGTTTCTACCTGTCGCTGCAGGACAACCTGATGCGCATCTTCGGCGGCGAGCGTATCGGCCGCTGGATGCAGATGTTCGGCATGAAGGAAGACGAGGCCCTCGAGGATCGCCTGATCACGCGCCAGATCGAAAAGGTGCAGCGCAAGGTCGAGCAGCACAACTTCGACATCCGCAAAAACCTCCTCGAATTCGACGATGTCGCCAACGACCAGCGCAAGGTGATCTACGCGCAGCGCGACGAACTTCTCGAAATCGACGACATCTCCGACATGATCGTCGACATCCGCCAGGATGTCGTGGTGGCACTCGTGCGCAAGTACGTGCCCGCCGACAGCATCGACGACCAGTGGGATATCGCCGGCCTCGACCGCGAGCTGGCCAGCGAGCTCAACCTTCGCATCGACCTGCCGCACTGGGTCGAAGGCCAGAAGGACGTCGACGCGGAAGCCATCCTCGAGCACGTGCGTGCCGCGGTGGATGCGCTGTTCTCGGAGAAGGAAGTCCAGGTCGGTGCCGAAACCATGCGCTCGCTCGAGAAGCACGTGATGCTCTCGGTCGTCGATAACGCCTGGAAGGAGCATCTGGCGAGCATGGACTACCTGCGCCAGGGCATTTACCTGCGCGGATATGCGCAGAAACAGCCGAAGCAGGAGTTCAAGCGCGAGTCGTTCGAACTGTTCTCCGAAATGCTCGATCGCATCAAGAGTGAAGTGGTCCAGATGCTCGCGCGCATCCGCATCCGCAGCGAAGACGAAGTCACCGCGATGGAAGCCGAGCAGCAGCGTGCCGCCGAAGGGCAGCGCCTGCAGTTCCAGCACGCCGATGCCCAGCCGATGGGTATCGGTGGTGACACCGCGGCGGCCGAACCGGTGATCGCACCTGTACTCAACGACGGCCCCAAAGTCGGACGTAACGATCCTTGCCCTTGTGGTTCGGGCAAGAAGTACAAGCACTGCCACGGTCAGCTGAGCTGATAACAAGAAACCCGCCGAAAGGCGGGTTTTTTTTAGGTTCTTCGCGGATTACCGGGATCCGGGTGTTCGGCGTTCGGGCGGGGCATGCTTTCGCACCTCGCACTCGCGCATGGCTCGCCTTCGGCCTCGCGGGTGGCTCGGCTTTGCCATCGCTCTCTACACTTGGGCGTCTCGCGGGGAGACCTTGGTGCCCACCCTCGCTGCTCAGACACGTCCTCCGCGTTCGCAAAGGAAAGGCCGCTCACGCGGCCCATGTATCTAACTGGCCTACGGCCGCTCCACTTGTGCGGAACTCGCCTCGAGGGTGGACACCAAGGTCTCCCACGACGCGACGGTCAGCTGGAAGGAGAGCCGTTGGGCGTGGGTGTTGCCACCGAAGGCTCTGTGCCGCTACGTCCGAGCACCGAAGGCTCTGCGCCTCACCCCCTCACGCAAGCGGCGGCGCGAGCCGCTAAAAACATGCGCTCGCGAAGCGAGTGAACCGAAACCTTGCTCGCTACCGCGGGATCGCCGATGAATCGGCTCCTACACAGAACGGTGCGTCTACCTAGTCGCCGCCGCCCTTGGGCTTCTGACGATAGGGCTCGGCCTCTACCGTGATGTACTCGGGCTCCGGTGTGTCCAGGCGAAGCGCTGTGAGTTGGCCGCCCCAGACGCAACCGGTGTCGATCGCGTAGATGCCCAGGCCGGCGAAACGGCCGAGCGCGGACCAGTGCCCGCACACGATCTTCGTTTCACGGCGACGCATGCCCGGCACCTCGAACCAGGGATACATGCCCGGCTTCTGCGTGCCGGGTGTGCCCTTGCCTTCGAAGTCGATGCGACCGCTGACATCGCAATAGCGCATGCGTGTCAGGGTATTGATCGTGGCGCGATGTCGCTCGACACCCTGCAGGCGGTTGTTCCAGCCTGGCGGCCGGTTGCCGAACAGGTTCTTGAGCAAGCGCTGGTGACGTGGGCCGCCAAGCTCGCGTTCGACTTCCAGTGCGGCACGCTGTGCCTGACGCAGTGTCCAGCTTGGCGCGAGGCCGGCGTGGATCATCGTCCAGCCCAGGGCCTCGTCGTGGTGCAGCAGCTTTTGCGTGCGCATCCACTCCATGAGGACCGGCGCATCGTCAGCAAACAAGACCTCGCGCAGTTCCGGATTGACCCGCTGCTGAGCGTCTTCGCGGCGCTGGCCGATGGCCAGCAACGAGAGGTCGTGATTGCCGAGCGTGATGATGCTCTGCTCGCGCAGCGAATGAATCAGGCGCAGGGTGGCGAGCGACTCGCCGCCACGGTTGACCAGGTCGCCGCAGAACCACAGGCGATCGTTCGCCGGGTCGAAGCGAATCTTTTCCAGCAAGCGCTGGAGTTCGGGGTAGCAGCCCTGGACGTCGCCGATTGCGTAAACGGCCATCAGTCCTGCTGCTCCATGGCGCCGTTAACGGCGTGCACGCTATCCATGAGTCGATCCTAGTGGAGCGTGCGCGGTATCGAAAGCACGAAAGTCGGAATCGGGGCATCGAACTGCGTGCCGTCGTCGGCAATCATGCTGTAGCTGCCTTCCATGGTGCCCACCGCCGTCTCGAGGACGGCACCGGAGGTGTACTCGAACGACTCACCGGGTCGCATCCACGGCTGCTCGCCGACCACGCCGTCACCGCGCACTTCCTCTACCTTGCCGTTCGCATCCTTGATGACCCAGTGGCGGGTCATCAGTTGCGCGCCCGTCTCGCCGGCGTTGCGCAGGGTGATGGTGTAGGCGAAGACGTAGCGATTGTCGGTGGGTTGCGACTGGTCGGGGACGAAGCGGGATTCGACCTCCACGTCGATCGTGTAGGGTGTTTTGGAATTCATGGTCCGATTGTCGGGGACGGGGACAGGGCGGGCAAGTATGCCCGCAAGGACCTTCACATCGCGTTGGCTAGCTTGACGAAGTCGCCGGGGGGCAGGGTTTCCGCGCGGGCACGCGGGTCGATGCCCAGATCCCGGATGGTCGCGTCGTCCACGAGACCCTTCAGCGTGTTGGAGAGGGTCTTGCGGCGCATGGCGAAGGCGGCCTTCACGACCTGGTAGATCTTCGCCGTGTCGCCCTGTGGGAGCTGCTCGGGCGGCAGTGGGACCAGCCGGACCACGGCCGAGTCCACCTTGGGCGGCGGCCGGAAGGCGCCCGGCGGCACCGTGAACAGGGGGGTGACCTTGCAGGCGAGCTGCAGCATGACACTCAACCGGCCATAAACCTTGCTGCCGGGATCGGCCGCCATGCGCTCGACGACTTCCTTCTGCAGCATGAAGTGCATGTCCTGGATCGCCGCGGCGTGCTCGACGCAGTGGAACAGGATCGGACTGGAAATGTAGTAAGGCAGGTTGCCTGCAATACGCAGGCGTTCGGCACCCAGTTCACGAGCGAGCGCCGTGAAGTCCACCTTGAGGACGTCCGAATGCACGATGCGCAGCTCGCCGATGGAGGCGGCGCGATCCTGCAGGCCGGGGATGAGGTCCGTGTCCAGCTCGATCGCCGTCATCCGCCTGGCGACGGCCAGCAGCGGCATCGTCATCGCCCCTTCCCCGGGGCCGATCTCGACGACGGTGTCACCGTCCTTCGGCGCGATGGAGGAAACGATGCGGTCGATGTAGCGCTTGTCGTGCAGGAAGTGCTGCCCGAAGCTTTTTTTGGGGCGTGCGTTCATACGGCGGCCCGATGGTTGGCGAAATCGATCGCAAGTCGCGCCGCGGCAAACAGGCTGGCCGGATCCGCGCGGCCGGTGCCGGCAAGGTCCAGTGCGGTGCCGTGATCGACGGACGTGCGGATGAAGGGCAGGCCGAGGGTCACGTTGACCGTGCTGTCGAACGCCTCGCTCTTGAGCACGGGCAGCGCCTGGTCGTGGTACATCGCCAGCACCGCGTCGTAGCGATGGCGCAGGACGGGTACGAAGGCGGTGTCGGCAGGCAGTGGCCCGAGGAGGTCCATGCCTTCGCCGCGCAGCCGCTCGAGCAGCGGGATGATGGTGTCGATCTCTTCCCGTCCCATGTGACCGTCCTCGCCCGCATGCGGGTTGAGGCCTAGCACGGCGATGCGTGGGCGAATGAAGCCATAGAGCGAGGTCAGCGAGCCGCCGACAATGCGCAGCGTGCGCTCCAGCAGCGCCGGTGTAATGGCGGATGGCACCGCCGACAGCGGTAGGTGCGTCGTCGCCAGGGTGACGCGCAGGTCCGGGCTCGCCAGCATCATCACGACATCGCTGGCCGCGCGCTCGGCGAAGAACTCGGTGTGTCCGCTAAAGCGGATGCCGGCTTCGTTGATGCTGGATTTCTGCACGGGGCCCGTGACGACGGCATCGAACTCGCCACTGAGGCAGCCGTCGGCTGCCACGGCCAGCATGTCGAGCACGTGCCGCGCATTGGCGGGGTCCGGCCGCCCCGGCGTTTCCTTCTCGCCCAGGGGCACATGGCGCACGCGCACGTGTCCGGCGGCCCTCGCCGCAAGGCGGGAGCCATCGTCGTCGCTGATGGTGAGGTCGATGCCGCAGATGGCGGCGGCCCGGCGAAGCAGATCGCGATCGGTGATCACGATGAGGTCGGCGGGAAGATCGCTCGCGGCGAGGCGGGCGACCAGCTCCGGACCTACCCCGGCAGGCTCACCGGCAGTAACGGCGAGCCGTGGCAGGGTGGTCGCGGTCATGACGGATTACTGGGCGGGCGTGGCCGAAGCCTGCTTGTCGTCCGGATCCTTGAGTTCCGGCACGAGGATGTTCACGTAGGCCGAGGAGCGCTGCTCACGGAGATAGCTTTCGTAAGCCGCGTCGGCTTTGCGATTGCCAATGGCCTGGCGAGCCTGGTCACGCTGCAGCTGGTCGGTCAGATCGCTCTGACGCGCGCCCAGGCGCTGGAGCACAATCCAGCCGGCTTCGGTCTGGATCGGGTGCGACACCTCGTTGTCCTTCAGCGTGGTGATCTGGCCGGCAATGGCCTGGCCCCAGGCATCCGCCGCGAACCAGCCCATGTCACCGCCGTTGTTCGCGGTGGTGTTGTCCTTGGAGTCGTCCTTCGCGATTTTGGCGAAGTCTTCCTTCTTGTCGACCACGCGGGTGTAGATGTCCTGCGCCTTCTTCTCCGCCTGCTCGGGCGTGACGATTTCCGACGGCTTGATCAGGATCTGACGGGCGTGGTACTCGGTGACGATCTGACGACCGGCCTGGCGGGTCTCGACCAGCTTCAGGATGTGAAAGCCGGTCGGGCCACGCAAGGCGGCGGTGTTGTCACCCGGCTTCAGGCCGGTGACTGCGTCGGCGAAGGCCGGCGGCACTTCATCGAGCCGGCGCCAGCCGAGGTCGCCGCCATCGAGGGCGTCGGGTGCGTCGGAGTAGCGAATGGCAGCGGCGTTGAAGTCCATGCCGCCCTTGATCGCCTTGAGCGTCTCCTCGGCCTTGGCCTGGGCGGCGGCGATATCGCTCGCGCTGCCGTTGGCCGGGGTGCTGATCTGGATGTGTGCCAGGTGGACTTCACCGCCCTTGTAGGTCGGGCTGGCGAGCATGTTGTTGACCTCGGTATCGGTCACGTTGACCTGGTCGCGAACGACGCTCTCGTGCAGCTTCTGCGCGGTGATCTGGTCGGACAGCTGCTGGCGGAAGCCGGCGTAGCTGTAGCCGTCCTGTTCGACCGCGGCTTTCAGCTGCTCCAGGCTCATCTTGTTCTGCTGGGCGACGTTCGCGGCCGCCTGGTCCACATCCTGGTCGGAGACCTTGATGTTCTGGTTGGATGCCTGCTGGACCTGGATCTTCATCAGGATGAGGCGATCGAGTACCTGCCGCGCCAGCACGTCGTGCGGCGGCAGCTGGGCAGGATTCGCGGCGTACTGCTTGACGATGGCATTGATCGCTTCGTCGAGCTCACTCTGCAGGATGATGTCGTCCTCAACGACCGCCACGATACGGTCGAGCGAACCGTTGCCGGAAGCGCTTCCGCCCTGTGCCGGCTGGGCCGAAGGCATCAGCTGGGCATGGGCGGTGGGAACGACCGACGCAAGACCGGCGGCGAGCAGGGAATACGCAAGAATCTGCTTCATCGAATAGGGAGCCTGGGGCACTTGCCCCTCTTATTGATAGCCAAGGATAGCACGCCGCAGATAGCTGCCTGTCTCCGGGTTGAAGGAGCCCAGGCCCTTGAATTCCATCTCGAACATGATCTCGTTTGCCGTCTGCCGGGTGTAGTCGCGTACGTAGTGGCGGCCGARTACGCGGAAGGCGACGCAGCAGCTGTCGTACTCGACGCCCACGGCAGCATCCAGGGTGCGGTGCGAGAACGTGAAGGTATTGAAGGGCGTGGTTCCGCCGGGCGCGTRGACAGGCAGGACGTCGCGGCGGGCGAAAACCCATCGCGCCAGTGCGCGCCAGCGCTCGGACACAGGAAAGACAACGGACGTGTCGAATTGTTCCATCACGTTGCGGCGATACCGGTACGAGAAGTTGATGATGCCGTCGCCCTTGATGCGGCGCTGGACCTGGACCGTGGCCAGATCGGTCTCATGGCCCTGGACGAATAGCTGCCCATCCGTATTCAGGTAGGGGCTCTGTTTGTTGTTCGGGTTCCACTGGTACGAACTGTTCATCCGCCAGTTGTCGTTGAACTGCATGCTCAACTGCGCGATGTAGTCGGAACCGGCGAAATTGGTCGGTGCCACGCCCGGCGACTGCACCTTCTGGTCGCTGAAGTAACGGATCTGGCCGACGCTGGCCGATAGCCGTTCCACACCGTGGTCATCGAGCAGGCGCGTCGTCAGGGCGGCAGTCAGGTTGTTCGCGTCCATCTGGCGATCGGCGCCGGAGAAGCGGTTGTTGCTGAACAGCTGCCAGAAGTCGAACGACATTTCGCTGGTGTCGAAGAGCGGCAGATTGTTCTGGTTGCGATACGGCACGTACAGGTAGTACAGGCGCGGCTCGAGGGTCTGCGTATAGCTGGTGCCGAACAGGTTCGTCTGCTTGTCGAAGATCAGGCCGGCGTCCACGTTGGCAATCGGCAGGGAGCGGGACGGGTCGCGCTGCGTGTAGTTGAACTGCCGGTAGTCGGTGTTGAGGCGATAGTCGGTGTAGCGGTACTCGAGGCGAGGACGGACGAACCACGATGCACCCTGGAAGTCGGCCGCGAGAAACGGCGCCAGATCAAGGCGGGTACCATCGACCTGGCCTGGGACGCCGGGAGAGACCGGCGCGGGATCTTCCTTGCGGAAGTTCACGATTTCGCTGTCAATGCCGCCGTCGAGCCAGCTCAGCACCGGCGCGTTGAAATTGAAGGTGCCGCGAGGCCAGCGCCGATACGGCGCCACGTAGTTCGGCAGGCCTGCGTCGACGTTCTGATAGTCATCCGCACCGAGGGTGGCTGACCAGTACTTGCCGCCCTTGCTCACGTACGCGCTGGACGACAGCAATGAGACGCCGGAGGTGTAGATATCGTTGCCGAAGTCACGGAAGTACTGGTTGTCCGACGCGCGATTGATGTTCGCGCCGAAGTTGAAGCCGTCGCCGAGGGCGGTGGAGTTGGCGATCTGCACCAGCCAGCGTTGCTTTGATCCGTCGCGGTCGCTCGTTCCGCTGACGTCCTGATCCTCGCCCTTGTCGTGGGCCATGTAATGCAGGTCGAAGCTGCCGTTGGACGTCGGCAGCTTGTAGCGGAACTCGCCACCGAGCATCAGCCCGCGATCCGTATAGAAACCCGGTTCGACCGTGGCGTCGTAGTTCGGCGCGAGGTTGAAGTAATACGGCAGCGTGAGGTAGACGCCCGAATAACTGTTCGAGCCGAAGGTCGGATAAAGGAAGCCGCTCTTGCGACGGTCGTCCAGCGGGAAGGAGAAGACGGGCGCATAGAGGATCGGCACGTTCTTGTACCGGAGCGTCGCGCTGCGCGCCAGGCCGACGCCGGTATCCTTGTTCAGGTTCAGCGTCTTCGCGCGGAATTCCCACTGGTGGTTACCGACATCGCAGGTGGAATACGTGGCCATGGAGAAGCGGCCATGCTGCGGGTCCATCACCTTGGCGTGGTCGGCCACGCCGTTGCCGCGCGTATCCAGCAGCTGGTAGGCGACGTGGTCGGCGTCGGCCTGGTTGGGCGTGGTCGTGCCGGTCATGCGCTCGGCGGAAACGAGCATGCCCGCCTCCTGGTACCGCACGTTGCCCTTGGCGTCGTAGGCGGTCGAGTCCGAGTTGTACGTCACGTCGTCGGCGCGCATGACCTGGTCGGCGCGCTCGAGGCGGACGCCGCCGGTCAGGTGATACACATCCGGCTCGGGACTCTCCACCTTGACGCCGCTGGTGCCGTCATCGAGACCCGAGTGCACGTCGGTCACGGCGGTCTCGCGCAGCGAGGTGTCCTTGGTGATTTCCGGCTCGTAGAAGGCCAGCATGGCATTCGGACGGCACAGGTTGTAGTTCAGCGGCCGGCTCGGACAGAAGAACGAGCCCAGTGTGCAGGTTGCCACGGGCGTCGCCTGGGTGGTCGTGCCCTGCGTCGGTGCGACCGTCGTGGGCGCCACCTGGGCCGCCTGGGCGGCACTCGAGACGATGAAGGCGACGGCTGTCGCCAGCAGGCGGCGTTTAGGCAGGATGCTGTTGCGTGACGTCACAGGCTCGGTCTTATTCGTTCGAAAGGCGGCCAACTTAGCAGAATCGCCAGCCACACCGCACGAAGGCAAGTCACCCATAGCTCCGGATCCCCAGGGAGCGCGTCGTCGATCGACACGCCTGCCGATCGAGCTTACACCGCCGGCTCAGCCTCGCGGGCGGCGCTCATGCTGCCAGATCACTTCGCCGTGGCCGCTACGGCGCGCAAGAACGCGTGCGATGACAAAGAGCAGGTCGGACAGGCGGTTCAGGTAACGCTGTGCCTCGGGGCGGACCTCCTCCACCCGGCCGAGGGCGACGACATCGCGCTCGGCGCGCCGGCATATGGTCCGCGCGAGGTGGCAGGATGCCGCCGCCATGCCGCCCCCGGGCAGGATGAAATCCTTCAGGGCGGGCAGGTCCGCATTGAAGGCGTCGAGCACCGTCTCGAGGCGGTCGATGTCCTGCGCCTGGACCATGGCCATGCCGGGGATGCACAACTCGCCGCCAAGATCGAACAGCTCGTGCTGGATCTGCGCCAGCGCGTCGCGGATGTCGTCGTCCGCCTCTTGCGCGGCCATGGTCATGCCGATGGCGCTGTTGAGCTCGTCCACGGTGCCGTAGGCGGTGACCCGCAGGGAGTCCTTGCCGGTCCGGCTGCCATCGCCAAGGCCGGTCGTGCCATCGTCGCCGGTGCGTGTGTAGATTTTCGAAAGTCGATTTCCCATCGGGGCATTCTATCGGTGCGGGTTATCATCCGCCCATGACCTCTACCCAACCCATCGTTATCGTTGGCGGCGGCCTGGTCGGCGCCAGCCTCGCCATCGCCCTGGACCATGCAGGATTGCCGGCCATCCTCGTCGAAGCCGCCGCGCCGCGTGTCGACGACCAGCCCAGCTATGACGAGCGCAACCTGGCCCTGGCCCGCGCGACCGTGAATGGCCTGGCGGCGATCGGCGTGTGGGAGTTCGCGGAGGCCAACGCCACGCCGATCAACCACATTCATACGAGCCGCGCCGGCGATTTCGGGAGCGTGCGCATGGATGCTGCGGCGGAGGGCGTGGATGCCCTGGGCTGGACCCTGCCTGCGCGCGAACTGGGCGCCGCGTTGCTGCGCCGCCTCGATCGCTGTCCCCTCCTCACGCGTCTGGCGCCGGCTCGGGTCGAGCGCATCGAAGCCGTGGATGGCGGCTGGTCGGTGACGGTGTCGTCCAACGGCGATACCCGGCTTATCTCCACCCCGCTCCTGGTCGGCGCCGACGGGACCCAGTCGGGGATACGAAGCCAGCTGGGTATCGGCACACGGGAACACGACTATGAGCAGGCACTCTTCGTCAGCACGATGACCCCCGAGCGTGACCCCCGCGGCCGCGCCTTCGAGCGCTTTACGGACGAGGGTCCAGTAGCCGTGCTGCCTCTGGCCGATCGGCGTGTCGGCGTCGTACTGACCGTCGCCGCCGCTGAGGCCGACACCGTGGCGGCCATGGACGATGTGACCTTCGCCGCCTTCGCCCAGGAGCGTTTCGGCTGGCGGCTCGGCCGCTTGTCTCGCCCGGGGAAGCGTTCGCCCTATCCGATTCGACGCGTGGCAGCAGACAGTCTTATCGCCCCTCGCGCCGTCCTGGTGGGCAATGCCGCGCAGACCGTCCACCCCATTGGTGCGCAAGGCTTCAATCTCGGCCTGCGCGACGCCCTGACCCTGGCCGAACTCGTGGCCGTGGCGGCCGATCCCGGCGCCCCGGCCCTCCTGGCGGAGTACGCCACGCGGCGCGCGGCCGACCGCGAAGGGACCATGGCCATGAGCCACGGCCTGGTCCGTCTGGCCTGCCTCAAACAGCCTTTGCTGGGGCCCCTGCGCTCGCTGGCGATGCTCGCTCTCGATCGCGTGCCGCCCTTGCGACACGCCTTGAGTCGGCGTGGCATGGGTTTTCGGCTGCACGCGCCCCTGGCGGTACGGGAGAAAACCCCGTGAACGACCTCCGGCAGAACGACCCCTCCCGCCGTCGCGGTAGCTTGCTCGACGTGGCGGTGGTGGGCGGAGGCATGGTCGGTGCCGCCGCCGCGCTGGCGCTGGCACGTGCCGGCTTCTCCGTCGCCCTGATCGATGCCCGCGAGCCGGCCGCCTGGGCGGCGGCGGATGAAGTCGACCTCCGCGTGGTCGGCCTGGCGCCCTCCTCGGTGGCGCTGCTCGATCGGCTCGGCGCGTGGTCGCGCATTCGCGACGCGCGTGCGTCGGCGTACGAGCGCATGCATGTCTGGGACGCGGAGAATGGCGCCGCTATCCAGTTCGAGGCCGCGGACGAAGGACKCGACGTGCTCGGGTACATCGTCGAGAACAACCTCGTCCAGGCCACTCTCTGGCACGCACTGGATGACGCCGGCGTGCGCCGTATCGTCCCGGCCGAAGTGGTCGCCTATGCCATGCGTGAGGATCGGGCACAGCTCGATCTGGCCGACGGCCAGGTCGTCGCCGCGCGACTCGTCGTGGCCGCCGACGGCGCCGAATCTCCCTTGCGCGCGATGGTCGGCATTGGCACGCAGGGCCGCGACTACGCGCAGCGTGCCGTCGTCGCCCATGTCGAAACGACACAGTCGCATCAGCGCACGGCCTGGCAGCGATTCCTTCCCAGCGGGCCACTGGCTTTCCTGCCGCTCGCCGACGGACGCAGTTCGATCGTCTGGTCGCTGCCCGACGCCGAGGCGCATCGCGTCCTGGCGCTCGACGACGAGGCGTTCCGGCAGGCGCTGGGCGTCGCCAGCGACTTCCGGCTCGGTCCGATCCGCGCCGTCTCCCGGCGTGCCGCGTTTCCCCTTCGCTTGAAGCTGGCCGAACGGTACGAAGTCGGGCGCGTCGTCCTCCTCGGCGACGCCGCGCATGCGGTGCATCCTCTCGCCGGCCAGGGCGTCAACCTGGGCTTGCGCGATGTCGCCGAATTGCGTGACACCCTGGTCGAAGCGCGTGAGGCGGGCAGGGACTTTGCTGCGACGCACGTGCTCCGGCGCTATGCGCGCCGGCGTCGGAGCGCCGATAGCCTCGATGCCTGGTCGTTCGATGCCTTGGCCCGGATTTATGCCTGGCAGGCGTCGCCGCTGGTCACCGCTCGTGGCCTGGGTGTACGGCTGCTCGACCGCATCGGGCCACTCAAGAGCCGGCTGGCGCGGCACGCAGCGGGCCTCTGAAGACGCGAAGCGGTAGCTACCCAGGCGATGCGGCCAGGCCTATGCTTGCCGCATTCAACCAGGGAGTCATGCCGATGCGCCGTTCGTTGCTTGTCCTGTCGTTGCTCGTCCTCGGTCACGTCGGTGCGGCATCTGCCGCGATGGTCGCCAAGCCGGTGCAATGGACGGATGCGGGCGTCACCTATAAGAGCTTCCTGGTTTACGACGACGCCGTGACCACGAAGCGTCCGGGCCTCGTCATGGTGCCCAACTGGTATGGCATCAACGACATGGCACTGGCCAAGGCCAAGGACATCGCCGGCAAGGACTACGTCATCCTTCTGACCGACATGTACGGCGCCGGGACGCGGCCAACGTCGGAAGCCGAGGCTGGTGCGGCGGTGAAGCCCCTCTATGCGGATCGCAAGATCATGCGCGAGCGCGTGTCGCGAGCTTTCGCCGAACTCAAGGCGCAGGAGAAAGGTGCGCCGATCGATCCCACGCGCCTGGCAGCCATCGGTTTCTGCTTTGGCGGCTCCGCCGTGCTCGACCTCGCGCGCGCGGGTGCCGATGTCGCTGCCGTGGTCAGCTTCCATGGGTTGCTGGCCACCGATGACCCGAAACTCGCTTCGAACATCCACGGCAAGGTGCTGGCGTTGAACGGTGCCGACGACACCAACGTGCCCCCCGAGCAGCGCGCGGCCTTCGAGGCGGAAATGCGCGACGCGAAAGTGGATTGGGCATCGACCGATTTCGGCGGTGCGGTGCATTGCTTCACGGAAAAAGAAGCTACGACGACGACGGGCAATTGCCGTTACGACGCGAAGGTAGCGAACCGCGCTTACGCCGCCATGCGTGCATGGCTGACGGAAGCATTCGCTAAGAAGTGATCGACGCGATCGGTCAGAAGCGCYGCTCGACCGAGTAATCGGCCAGGGCGGCGAGGGCGTCGCGGAAAGGCGATTCGGCGATCTCATCCAACGCCGACCGTGCGGCGTTGGCATGGGAAACCGCGCGATCGTGGGTGCGCTCCAGCGCACCCGAATCGCGGATCGCGGCGACGATGCGGTCCAGCGAATCGAGGCCGCCATGCTCGATGGCGTGGCGCAGGGACTTCAGTTGCTCCGGGTCGGCTGACTGCATCGCATAGATGAGCGGGAGGGTCGGCTTGCCTTCGGCGAGATCGTCGCCGATGTTCTTGCCAAGGGTCTCCGCATCCGAAACGTAGTCGAGCAGGTCGTCGGCGATCTGGAAGGCATAGCCAAGCTCCATGCCGTAGCGACGGAGCGCGGCGATCTGATTTTCTGGCAAGCCACCGAGCACGCCGCCGAGTTCGGTGGCGGCGGCGAAAAGGACCGCGGTCTTTCTCTCGATCACCGCCAGGTAGGCCGCTTCGTCCACGTCGGCATTGCCGATGTTGAGCAACTGCAGCACCTCGCCTTCGGCAATGGTGTTCGTGGTATCGGCGAGAATCCGCATGATGCGCATGTCGTCCAGCTCTACCATCAGCTGGAACGAACGCGAATAGAGGAAATCGCCCACCAGCACGCTGGCCGCATTGCCCCATAGTGCGTTCGCGGTCTTGCGGCCGCGCCGCATGTCCGACTCGTCGACCACGTCGTCGTGGAGCAGGGTGGACGTATGGATGAACTCGATGATCGCGGCCAGCTTCGCGTGTTCCTGCCCACCGTAGCCTGCGGCCCGAGCGGCGAGCACATGCAGCATCGGACGCAGCCGTTTGCCGCCTCCGGCGATGATGTGGTCCGCGATGGCATTGATCAGGACGACGTCGGAAGACAGTCGGTGCCGGATCAGCGCGTCGACCTCCTTCATGTCGTCGGCTGCCAGGGCGCGAACGCCGGCAAAGTCGAGGGAGGTGGTGCGATCGGCGATGGAATCCATGGACCAGGTTCGTGTGCGACAAATCGGCCCCCAGTATAGGGTCTGCATAGGTGGATTGGCCGTCTACGCCCGTGCGATCCGCAAAATCGGGGTCCTGTACCGGCCTCCCGCGCCACGGCCGGGACTTTCTTGCGGTCTGAGACGGCCCCGGAGCGGCGTGCCACGCTGGCCGCGGCCCTCCGCGCCACCGCTGCGCTCACACGGGTGTGGCCGTCCACGCGCTTGCAAGCGAGCGGTGCGATGGCGTGCGTTTCAGCCCGCGCGTATCGATGGCGCCCGGTCATGCGCGGACACTGACCTTCCTCCACCGAGAAGGTTGCTGCCATGAACGTGTTCGTTACCTCGTCACTCGTCCTCGCCCTCGTCGCCATCCCCGTTTCGCCCGTGCTCGCCGCCAACGACGGGACCATTGAAATTACCGGTCGGATCACCGCCACGACGTGCCTGGTGGAAGGCAAGCCGCCCGGCTCGGGAGCTGCCACGAAGACGGTCGATTTTGGCGACATCAGTGCCGCCAACCTCGCCGTCGAGGGCCAGACGTCCGGCGATCGCGGTTTCCAGATCCAGATCGGCGGCAACGCGGAATGCCTCGATGGCGACCTCGCGAAGATCCGCTTCGATCCGGCCAGCCCCGCGCTCGACCGTGCCACCGGTCGCCTCAACATCGACGCCGGTTCCGAGGCCGCGAAAAACGTGCAGATCCAGATTGCCAACCAGGATGGCACGCCGATCAACATGTACACGGAAGATTCCCAGGGCGTGACGATCGCTGGTAACAGCGCGGTGATTCCACTGATCGCGCGTTATTACAGTACGGGCAAGGCAGAGAAAGGCACGGCTAACTCGCGCGTCGGCTTTCAGGTCGTCTACCAGTGAGGGTTCGCGCCCGGGCGATCATGCTTCTTGCCCTGGCGGCCGCCTGCGCAGCCATCGACGTTAATGCCGGCGTCGTCATCGGCGGCACGCGCGTGGTATTCCCGGGTGCGAGTCGTGACATCGCTGTTCGCGTCGAGAACAAGGGAGAGGAACCGGCTCTCATCCAGGCGTGGATCGACGATGGTGACGCGCGATCCACGCCGGAGACCGCGCATGCGCCGTTCGCCATCACGCCACCGGTCTTCCGCATCGATCCCGGTCGCGGGCACGCGCTTCGCATCGTCCACGTGGGTGGCCATCCACCGTCGGACCGGGAGGCCTTGTATTGGCTCAACGTCCTGGAGATCCCTCCGAGTCCGGAGGCCGGGAAGGCGGTGAACACGCTGCAGTTTGCGTTCCGGCACAGGCTCAAACTCTTGCATCGGCCGTCAGGTCTCGCTGTCGAGCCTGCCGGTGCTCCGGGGCTCCTGACGTGGTCGATCGAGCGCGAGGGCGGACTTGCCCTGCTTCGCGTCCGCAATCCCTCGCCCTATGTGGTGTCCTTCAACGAGGTCGCCATCGTGGCGAACGGCGCACCGGGCGAGACGATGCCGCTGGGCGGCGGAATGGTCGTCGCGACCGGCCAGACCACGTGGCCGTTGCCGAACGGCAAGGTCGCCCCAGTGGGGGCCGTCGTGAAGTTCGCCTCCATCAACGACTACGGCGCAACCGTCCCGGGCACGGCAAACGTCGCGGCTGCCACCGTGGCTGATGACTGAAGCGGGTGTGTTCCGTCTGGCAGCGCCTCATCGCTGGCCGCCTTGTGCATGGCTGGTTGCGGCCACGTTGATCGTCGGCGTGGCGCGCGCCGGCACTGAGGATGTCCCACCGCCGGTCGGCAAGGTCGTCGAATTCAATTCCGCATTTCTTCCAGGTGACCACGCGATGAAGATTGATCTTTCCCGCTACTCCCGAGGTAATCCGGTCATGCCCGGTACCTATGACGCCGACATCTGGTTGAACGGCGAATGGCAGATGCGTCGCGGTGTGCGTTTCGCCACCGAGGACCTCGGTTCCGACGCCGTACCCTGCCTGTCGCCCATGACGCTCGCGTCGCTGGGCGTCGTGCACTCGGAAGGCGTTGCCACCGGCGATGAAGTCTGCCGTCCGCTTTCCGACGATGTCCCCGGTGCAACGACGCGGTTCGACGTGAGCGAGCAGCGGCTGGATATCGAAGTGCCGCAGGCACGGCTGAAACGCAAAAGGTCCGGGCTCGTGCCGCCGGCGCAACGTGACGCCGGCATGGCCTCCGGGCAGCTTGGCTGGCGCGTGAACCTGCATCGCAGCACCGTGGCGAGGCAGTCTCGAACGGCCCGCTTCCTCGCTCACGAGTCGGGCATCAACGCGGGACACTGGCGCGTGCGCGGTGCGGGATCGTGGAGCGCGTCACGCTACAAGCGGCGTCATCTGTACGTCGAGCGACAGATCGAGGCGTGGCGATCGCAGTGGCGCGTCGGCGAGCTCCTGATAGCCGACGGTAGCTTCGCGCCTGTACGCATGCGCGGCATGGCACTGGCGAACGATGCACGCATGAACGACGACACGAGACTCGGCTATAAACCGACGGTGCGCGGGCTCGCGCGAACGCATGCCCTCGTGCGCGTGACGCAGGGTGGCGTTCTGCTGCGAGAGCTTTCAGTGCCACCGGGCCCGTTCGTCATCGACGATCTTCAGGGACTCGGTCGTGGCGGTCACCTGGATGTCACCATCGACGAGGAAGACGGCGGCCACTCATCGTTTCGCGTGCCGTTCTTCGCTATGCCTGAACTGCTTGGTGAAGGTCACGCCGTGATCGCGATGAATGCCGGGCATGCGTTGACGACACACGATCATGGCGTCGAGCTGATACAGGCGACATGGCGACAGGGCCTCGCGCGGGACACTACCTTGTATGCCGGCTGGCGCCGTTGGGGAAGCAGTGATTCGGCCCTGCTGGGAGGAGCCATCGACACGTTGGTCGGTGCCTTCGCTATCGACTTCATGGGGTCCCGCATCGCGGCTAGTGCATCCGCTTCACGGCCGGGTCGCGCCAGGGCATGGCGGGTCCGGCACGGCCGGCGTTGGCACGATGGGACAAGCATGTGGGTCAGCCTCGTACGCGAGCGCGGGCGTGCACTGCCGGACTTGGCTAGTCGTCGGCCGCCGGCGAAGGAAGAGGGGAGGGGTAGCGAGCGAATGGACGTCGTGCTGCAACGCGAATTGGATTCGGACCGTGGTGTCCTCACGGCAACTGGCAGCCTGCATCGGATCAAACGGCACATCGGCTCACGAAGGCCAGGAACGTTGCGGTCCTACGCTCTCGCATGGACGCGCGGATGGCGTCGGGCCACGCTGGATATTTCTTTCCATCGCGCCGCTGACGATGCGACGGCACGTCTTGGCGTCTCGATCCCGCTGGGGGCCGCCACATCGGCGCCGTCACTCACCCTCGCCGGTCATGGCGGAGGCCGCGATGTGCATCACATGCAGGTTGGCGTGGCAGGCACCGCGGGAACGGAAGGCGACGTGGGATACGGCGCCATCCTGGGGCAGGGAAGCCAGCGTGATCGCCGGCTCGGCCTTTCCGCGTCGCATCTGTCCGGTGCGGGCGAGTCGAGCGTCGCCATCGATCGGAGCCGTGGCGCGCACGCCGAGTCGTTCTCGACATCAGGGGCACTCGTATTCCACCGCCGCGGTATCACGCGGGCGCAACGACTGGGCGACGCGATGGCCCTGGTGCATGCACCCGGCGCGGCGGGTGCGCGATTGCCGTCCGCCAGCGGGGTTCGGCTCGACCGGCGTGGCTACGGGGTGGTGCCTTACCTTGCGCCCTTCCGGTGGAACCCGGTCGAGATCGATCCGGCCGGCCTGTCGCTGGACGTCAGCCTGTCTTCGACGCGCCGAAGCAYCGCGCCCACGGCAGGGGCGCTCGTGCTGGTCCCGTTCGACACGGACGTCGGTCGCACGTCGTTGCTGGTTGCGCGGCTGACGGACGGCTCGCCACCCGCTTTCGGTGCCGACGTGCTGGACGGGCAGGGGCGCTCCGTCGGGGTGGTCGGGCAGGCGGGGCACATCTTTGTCCGCAACGTCGTGGCAGGCGCACCGCTGACGATCCGTTGGGGCCAACGCGCGGAGGATCGCTGCGTCGTGCGGACAACGACCGATGGCGAAGCTGCACGCGGCCTCGTACGCCTGACGGGGGTGTGCCAATGAACCGCCGACATATCGCACCGGTAGCGGCGGCTTTCCTCGCTATCTCTCTTGCCTCACCTTCCGGCAACGCCGGGGAGGGGCGCAGCGACACCCTGGTGTTCGATGTCACCGGCACGATCACGCCATCGTGCGCACTGGTCGCAAACCGGATTCGCGTCGATTTGGGAAACGTTGCCGTCTCCGAGCTTCCCTCGGTGGGGGACGGGAGTCGGTGGGCAGGCGCAGCCTTCATTGGCGCGGATTGCGTCGGCGCCACCCGTGCCCTTGTGACCGTGCACGCGACGGCCGCGCCTTCGGATCCTCGCTATCTGGCTACGACAGGGGACGCTCGAGGTGTCGCTATCGAGTTGCGTACGGGCTCCGGCCACCCAGTCCTGCCCGATGGGACCACCCCCGTGCGCTTCGATCTCGCGGGCACGGCGCCCGAGCTCCGCTTTGAGGCCCGCTATGTCCGGGTCGGCCCACTCGGCCCCGGCGATGCCCTGGGAGCGGCGCTCGTGCAGATCACATGGGAATGAGACTGGCGTCCTGACGTGGCGGGACTCCCGCCCACATCGAAAGGTTTGCGGTGAGGGCAGCCATCGCCCAAACTACCCGGTCCGACCCCGTCGGCCCGCACATTGCGCAGGCTGGCTATGATGGGCGGGAACGCCCGCCCGGTCCGGGCCGGCGTCCGAAGACACGTATACGAGGGAAATCCATGGCACGCGGTATCAACAAGGTCA
>NZ_JBFUIT010000014.1:0-36444 GCF_056401735.1 Luteibacter sp. P4_D7_3 | reverse complement strand
GACCTGCCCAGAGAACGTCATGAAAAAACACTTCCATCACCGCTCGCGGTGGCTTTGCCTTGCCCTGGTGTTACTCGGTGTCGCCGTGAACAGCGCGCCGGCCGTGGCCAGCGTGGTCATGAGTGGCACCCGTTTCGTTTCAATTTTCAGCTCACCGTGAAAGAGTGCAAGGAGCCCGCCGGACAGATCGCGCAGTTCATCTTCGGTACGCCAGCGGACGCCGACACCAACGCGCCGCAGCTCTTCCGGATGCTCGGCAGCGCACCGGCGCACGTCGGCCTGGAAATCGCCGACGAAACAAAGCGCACGATCGAGCCCGGGAAGCCCTACCAGGCGAACGCGCTGGCCACTGGCGAGGATTTCGACTTCTACGTGCGCCTGCGTGAGTCGCGCTACAGCGTGGGCGGTGGCGCGTTCACTCGCCCGGTCACGATTCGCGTCGACTTCCTGTGAGGTCAGTAGTCGACGACGAGCGTATGGAATGGCTTTCCCAGCTGGACGCCATCGGCGTCGTAACCCGATACGGTTTTCCCGTCCACAGTGACCTTCCGCGGCTTCATCCGATCTGGCCAGAACACGCGTACGGGCGTCCCCGGTCGGATGCCGTTATCGAGGGTGATGGTCAGTCGTTCGCCGTCGCGTCTCGCCGTCATGCTCAACGACCCATAAGCCACCGGCAGCTTTGTCACCGACAATCCCTTCCCGGCAACCCACGAAGGCGGTACCCCCGGCAACAGGTAAAGCCCATCATCCGCCTCCCGCATCAACATCCCGAAGATCGTTCGCGCATACTCCGAGCCGATCCAGGTATGCGGCATGTCTCCGAGGTACCCTGGGTGCCGCGGCCGTGAATGAACCACCTCCGCCCACATGTTCCACTCTGGCGGGCGGCGGTCGCGGACGATGTCAGCAAGTAGCTCGGCGGCGTCCTTCGGGCGATCGAGGTAAACATAGGTGAGCACGTTACGCAGCTCATACGGCGTATAGGCGAACAATTCCCCTGGCGCCTCACGCTTGCGCACATCGGCAAGATAGCGATCGAAGGTGCGACGTAGCGCCTCAGCCGGCAGTACGTCCATCTGTCCCGCCGGATCGAGCGCAATGGACACGCCCGTCGGATCGCCGTCGCCCAGGTCCGCCGCTGCGGGAATTGTATCGATGCCCTTCCACGCCATCGTCGCAACGATCGACTTGCGCAAGGATTCGCGCAGTGCGGCGTACTGGGCATGTGCGTAAGCGGCGAGCTCCTTGTCGCCCCACTGCTCGGCAAGCCATGCACCATCGTGCCAGCCCTTCAGTGCCCAGTAGTCATCCCAGTAGCTATGCGTGGGACTCGAATAACCTTCATGACTGATCGACGGTGCGATGATGCCGTGGAATCGCTCGGGTGCCGGAAGATCGCCGAGATAGCCGGGAGCCATGGTCCGTTCGCGTAACTCCTGCATGAAATGCATTGCCGCACGTACCTTCGGTTCGTACGCCTTCACGCTGGCAGGACCACCACCGAAACGCGCCACGTCTGCCACCAGGTTGATGAATTCGCCCTGGCTGTCGTACTCGATGTCGGAGCCGAAGCCGCGATTGACGCTGCCGTCGGCATTGAGGATGGGCGAGACCAGGCCGTTCTCGTGCACCGCGTGGGTGGCGTACCAGTCGAGGTAGTCGCGTGCGGTCTTCGTCTCACCCATGCGCAGCAGGATCGATGCCGTCGCCGCACCGTCCCGAATGAAGGAGCGGTTGTAGTTGCGAGGGCCCGCCTGCATCGCGTGACCGGTCTGGTTGACAAGCATATAGGCGGCTTGCGAGCGGAGAAGGTTCACGAGCGATTCGTCGGGCAAGGAAATGCCGACGCCGCCGAGGCGCTTTTGCCATTCGTCCGAGACGCGGTCGGACAGCGTGTCGAATGTCTCGGCTTGCAGCGCATCCCGATTGATCGCGGGCGGTTCGGGGAGATGGCCGTTCGCATCCGCCGCGGCATCACCCAGAGGAAACGCCAGCACGATGTCGCGCGTCTCGCCAGGCGCCAAATGCACACGGTAGTCGAGCGCCGCTGCGGCGAGCCCATCATCGTCGTGCGCTTCACGCGCGGGCGGAACCTTGCCCGCGGCAACCGTGCCTGTGATCTCGGTTTCGCCGTGTGCACCGAACGCTGCGGCCCCTGAGGCATCTACCGGTGTGAGCGAGGCCAGCAAGGTGCGCCCTTCGACGCGCACGCTCGTGTGGGATGCATCGCCAACCAGAGCGATGTCATGAATCGGCGAGGCACCACCGTTCTGCCAGGGCGGGTTGACCTGAATCGGCCTTACGACGAGCGACAACGTTCCGTCCACCGTCGTGTTGCCCGTATTTGTCAATCGATGACGAAGCATCACGACGGACTGCGAACCCTCCTGCTTGGCAAAGGCTTCGCTGCTGACAGCAAGGCCGGGCTGCGCCACCCAGCCTACCGACGGCRTCGGCTTCCACCCATCGCGAAGTGCATGCGTCCGTTCCGAACCATCCGAGACGCTGGTGTGCCCGGAAACATCGCGCCAGATGGCCTGCACCAGAGGGCCGCCCTTGTACGGCTCGATATTTCCATACTCGTCGAAGATGGATTTCTGCAAGCCCGCCGGGACGCCGACCGCCGTCCAGTACACCTGCTGCATATGTAGCGAAGAGGGAAACAGGGCCGCATTCGTCCGGGAGGCGATCACCTGGTAGCGCTTCATGGGCGTCATCACGCGCAGCGGGCCGAGGAGTCGCAGGCGCTTCACTGAAGGCGCTACGCCTTCCTTCAATCCGACGACCAGACGCAGCGCCTCGATATCGGTTGGCTCGCGCGCGGCGAGATACGAGCTGTCCCCCGCACTGCCGGGGTCACTGTCGATCGTGGCCCATCGGCCCTTTGTGTCTCGTCCCTCCAGCGAGGCACCGTTGCGCGGTCCTGCCCACTCGATCTCGAGCCCAGTGATGTTCGCCGGCCGCGGCAGGGCGATATCCAGCTGCCGCGTGCCCTTGGGTCCCTTCCCGACGATGGTCCGGGTGGTTCCGTCAGCCCAGAGCGAGGCGCCATCGTCCTTGCCGTCGAGGCCGCGAATGCGCGCCACGTCGCTTGCCGCGAAGGGCTCGAACTCGAACACCGAGACACCCCAGTCGGCCGTCCGCTCCGGCGCGGCCAGCCTAACGTAGCGCGCCTCAGCCGCCGGAAAGACGAGGTATTCCGTGCCGCCCGGCGAATCGGTCACGGCGTACACGGTTCGGAACGTGGTGCCATCGGTCGAAACCTGGATCGAGTACGAAGCCGCAAAGCCACTGTCCCAATGGATGCGAACGCCGCCGATGCTCGCGATCCTGCCCAGGTCCACCTGGAACCATTGCCCCGGGCTGAAGCTGCCGCCCCAGCGCGTGGTCTCGTCGGTGTCAATGGCATGGGCGGGCGCCAGCGCCGGCACCTGCTGCGATGAGCTTGTGGCCTTCCATTCGCTTCGGGGCGGCACCCCATCGGCAGCGAACGTCGGGGTGGCCAGCAACCCGAGCAGGGCGAGCGTCAGGCGCGTGGCGCGCCGGGTGTGGCGATCGGACATGGGTGCGTACCTCCGGGGAGGTCACCAAGCCTAGGCACGTAACGCCATGTAACCAAGCCTTCGGCGCTAGAATCGGTGGTCTCGCGACCTTACGAATGCCCCGATATGCGTAATCCACTGCAGGAACAGTTGCTCAAGGCCGGTCTGGTCAAGAAGGACAAGATCGCCAAGGTCGTGCGCGAGCAGGCCAAGCAGCGCCAGGGCAAAGCGCCCGTCGTTGCCGACGAAGCCCAGGTCGACGCACGCAAGCTCCAGGCCGAGCGCGCCGAACGCGATCGCGCCATTGCTGCCGAGCGCAACGCCGAGGCGCGGAAGAAGGAAATTCGCGCCCAGGTACGCCAGATCGTCGAAACCACCCGGGTGAAGCGCGACGGCGAGATTGCGTATCGCTTCACCGATGGCGAAAAGATCACCAGCCTGCTGGTGAGCGAGCCGCTTCGCGCCCAGCTGGCTGGCGGCGTGCTGGCGATTGCAAAACTCGATGACCGCTACGAGCTGATCCCGCGCGCGGCGGCGGACAAGATCCACATGCGTGTCTCGGACGTGGTCGTCTCCGACCATGGCCGTACGGACAGCGCGCCGCTCCCCGCCGACGACGATGACGACTATTACAAGCAGTTCGTCGTCCCGGATGACCTGATCTGGTAAGGAGCGGTTGCCGATGAGCGTTCTGGTCACCGGCAGCGCCGGACACCTGGGTGAGGCGATCGTCCGCCGGCTTCGCGCCGAGGGCCGCGAGGTCCGCGGCATCGACATCAAGGCGTCGCCGTTCACCGACCACGTGGGCTCGATCGCGGATGAGGCTTTTGTCCGCGACGCCATGTCCGGCGCCACGGCCGTGATCCACAGCGCCACCCTGCACAAGCCGCACATCGCCACGCATTCCAGGCGCGAGTTCGTCGATACCAACGTGGCGGGCACCGTGGCGCTGCTCGAGTCCGCCGTGGCGCACGGCGTGAAGGCTTTCGTTTTTACCAGCACAACGAGTGCCTTCGGCGCGGCGCTCTCGCCGCGACCGGGCGAACCGGCGACCTGGATCGACGAGGACGTGGTTCCCATCCCGAAGAACATCTACGGGGCAACCAAGATCGCCGCCGAGGGCATGTGCGAACTGGTGGCGCGCAACGACGGCCTCGCTGTCATCGTGCTGCGAACGTCGCGCTTCTTCCCCGAAGATGACGACAATGCAGGCGTACGTGCCGAGTACGGCACACTGAACATGCAGGCTAACGAGCTTCTCTATCGCAGGGCTGATATCGAAGACATCGTCGAGGCGCATCTGCGGGCGGTCGCCCGCGCACCGGACATCGGTTTCGGGCGATACATCGTCTCAGCCCCGCCCCCGTTCACCCGAAACGACGCTGCGGCCTTGCGCGCGGATGCGGCCGCCGTTGTGCGTAAGCTGTTTCCCGACGTGGATGCGCTTTACGCCGCGCGTGGCTGGAGGCTGCTGCCGAGCCTGGATCGTGTCTACGACAGCGGTCTGGCGTCACGGGAGCTGGGCTGGAAGCCCCGGCGGGACTTCGCCTTTGCGCTCGAGTGCTTACGTCGCGGGGAGGACTTCCGCAGCGACATGGCCCGGGCAATCGGGGTGAAGGGGTATCACGACGTCGCGTTTGATGAAGGCCCGTATCCGGTTATCGGTTGAGGGCCGCCATCGCCGCTGAAGCGGCTCCCACCAGGCAAGGCACGCCCCGCTCGGCAGGAGCCGATGCATCGGCGACGCTCTCGACCCGTCAGACGACCGGCTTGGACCGATCCGTCTCCAGCGCCTTATTGATCCGCAGCGCCAGCAGCGTGCAGGCCGCGCCCGAAAGCAGATAAACGCTCACTGCGCCCAGGCCGAAGCGGGTCGAAAGCCCCAGGGCCACCAGCGGGGCGAAGGCCGCGCCGAACAGCCAGGCGAAGTCGGAGGTCAGGGCGGCGCCGGTGTAACGGTAACGCTTGGCGAAATTCGCCGTGACCGTGCCGGCGGCCTGACCATAAGACAGGCCCAGCAAGGCGAAGCCGATCAGCAGGAAGGCATCCTGCGCGACCTTGCCGCCGCCGAGCAGCCAGGGCGACGCAATGGCGAACAGGGCGATCAGCACGGCCATGCTGCCCAGGGTGTTGCGGCGACCGAACTTGTCGGCGATGACGCCCGAGGCCATGGTGCCCAGGATCGCCAGAAACGCCCCGATCAGCTGCACCACGAGGACGTCGTTGATGTCCTGCGAGCGGTTCAGTGCGATCCAGGAAAGCGGGAAGATGGTGACCAGGTGGAACAGGGCGTAGCTGGCCAGGGCCGCGAAAGCGCCGATAAACAGGTTGTAACCCTGGGCCGTCACCATCTCGATGATGCCGATGGGCTCGAGCTCGCGCTCTTCCAGCAACTGGGTGTATTCCTCGGTCACGACCAGGCGCAGCCGGGCGAACAGGGCCACCACGTTGATCGCGAAGGCGACGAAGAAGGGGTAGCGCCAGCCCCAGCTGAGGAAGTCTTCGGGGGAGAGCTGGGTGTGTAGGAACAGGAACAGCGACGCCGCGATCAGGAAGCCTACCGGCGCGCCGAGCTGGCCGAGCATGGAATACCAGCCACGACGGCCCTTGGGCGCATTGAGCGAGAGCAGGGAGGGCAGGCCATCCCAGGAGCCGCCGAGCGCAATGCCCTGCAAGAAGCGCAGCACCGAGAGAATCACAATGACGGCGTACCCGTGCGACGTGTTCGCCGGCAGGAAGGCAATGCACACCGTTGACGTGCCCAGCAGGAACAATGCCGCCGTGAGCTTGGTGCTCCGGCTCCAGTTGCGCTGGATGGCCATGAACAACGTGGTGCCGAGCGGCCGGGCGATGAACGCGAGCGAGAAGATGGCGAAAGCGGCAAGGATGCCGTCCAGCTGGCTCAGGAACGGAAAGAACACCGACGGAAAGACGAGGACGGACGCGATGCCGTACGTAAAGAAGTCGAAGTATTCGGAGGCACGGCCGATGACGACGCCGACCGCGATTTCGCCTGGGGCGACGGCGGCGTGGCTGGTCTCGTGCTGGCGGCGGACATCCTGTTCGGCGCCTTCCGCGGCATTGTGATGGGCGTGTGAAATGCTCGACATCGTATTCGGCCCGGTCTTGGGAATTGAGTGCAGGATAGCGAAGGATCGCACCACTCGGCTTGTAGGGCCATGGGACAAAGTGTCCTATGGCCTTGAAAGGCGGTTAGGCGTATTTTTTCGTGTCCCCACGGTTGCCTCCATCATGCGAATGTCCATGAAGATGATGCGCGGATTGCTGATCCCCGCTTTGGTCCTGCTCTTGTCGGGCTGCGACGCCGTGCTGTTTTCGCCCTCCGGCGACATCGCTCGGCAGCAGCGCGATCTCATCATTATTTCCGTGGTGCTGATGTTGATCATCATCATCCCGGTGATCGCGATGACGTTCATGTTCGCCTGGAAGTATCGGGAATCGAACAAGAACCACGACGACTATGCCCCGGACTGGAACCATTCCACGGTCCTGGAACTGCTGATCTGGTCGGCTCCGCTGCTGATCATCATCGCGCTGGGCGCCATCACCTGGACCAGCACGCACAAGCTGGACCCCTACCGCCCGCTGGATAAGATCGACGCCTCCCGCCCGGTCGCCGAAGGCACCAAGCCGCTCGTGGTCGAAGTCGTCGCGCTGGACTGGAAGTGGCTGTTCCTCTACCCGGAGCAGGGCATTGCCACGGTGAACGAGATGGCGGCCCCGGTCGATCGCCCGATCGAGTTCCATATCACCGCCTCGAACGTCATGAACGCGTTCTTCGTCCCTTCGATGGCAGGCATGATCTATGCCATGCCGGGCATGGAGACCAAGCTCCACGCGGTGATGAACAAAACGGGCGACTTCGAAGGACTTTCGGCCAACTACAGCGGCGCCGGCTTCTCCGACATGCGCTTCCGCTTTCATAGCCTGTCCGACGGCGACTTCAACGCCTGGGTGGCCAAGGCCCGCGCCGATGGCAATACCCTGAGCCGCGAGGACTACCTCAAGCTCGAGCAACCCAGCGAGCGCGAACCGGTGCACTACTACAAAACCGTCGCGCCTGGCTTGTACAGCGCGATCCTCAACCGTTGTGTCGAATCGAACCGCATGTGCATGAGCGACATGATGGCGATCGACCAGCAGGGCGGACAGGGCGTGGTGGGCGCGTACAACGTCACCTCGCTCGACGCTGGTACCCGCTCGCGCCTGGGTGTCGCCGACGATGGCAAGCGCTACGTGGGTGCCCTGTGCACCGCCCGCGGCGCTACCGGTGCGCCGGTGACACCTGCCGGACGTCCGCTCTGAGCGGCCGCCTTTTCCGATTCAAGCCTCGCCGAGTCCGGTAATGAACACACCCGATCTAGTCACACTGATCTTCGGACGCCTCACCATCGAGGCGATCCCGTACCACGAGCCGATTCTCATCGGCACGTTTGCCGCGGTCGCCCTCGGAGGCATCGCCCTGCTGGCGGTGCTGACCAAGTACAAGCTCTGGGGCTACCTCTGGAGCGAGTGGTTCACCAGCATCGATCACAAGAAGATCGGCATCATGTACATGGTGCTCGGCGTGGTAATGCTGCTACGCGGCTTCTCCGACGCCATCATGATGCGCGCCCAGCAGGCCATGGCCTTCAACGGCAACCCCGGCTTTCTGCCGCCGCATCACTACGACCAGGTCTTCACCGCCCATGGCGTGATCATGATCTTCTTCGTGGCGATGCCCTTCGTCACCGGTCTGATGAACTTCGTGGTGCCGCTGCAGATCGGCGCACGCGATGTCGCGTTCCCGTTCCTCAACAACTTCAGCTTCTGGATGACCGTGGCCGGCGGCATGCTGGTCATGGCCTCGCTGTTCGTCGGTGAGTTCGCCCGCACGGGTTGGCTGGCCTATCCGCCGCTTTCCGGGTTGGCGGCCAGTCCGGATGTCGGGGTCGACTACTACATATGGTCGCTACAGGTGGCCGGTGTGGGAACGACCCTCTCCGGCATCAACCTGCTTGCCACCATCATCAAGATGCGGGCCCCGGGCATGACCATGATGAAGATGCCCGTCTTCACCTGGACCTCGCTGTGCACCAACGTGCTGATCGTCGCCGCCTTCCCGGTGCTGACGGCCGTACTCGCGCTGCTCTCGCTCGACCGCTACGCCGGCACCAACTTCTTCACGAACGACTTCGGCGGCAACGCCATGATGTACGTGAACCTGATCTGGATCTGGGGCCATCCCGAGGTCTACATCCTGGTGCTGCCGCTGTTCGGCGTGTTCTCCGAAGTGGTCGCCACGTTCAGCCGCAAGCGTCTGTTCGGCTATGCGTCCATGGTCTACGCCACCGTCGTGATCACGGTGCTGTCGTACCTGGTATGGCTGCATCACTTCTTCACCATGGGGTCCGGCGCGAGCGTCAACTCGTTCTTCGGTATCACCACGATGATCATCTCGATCCCCACAGGCGCGAAGATCTTCAACTGGCTGTTCACGATGTACCGTGGCCGCATCCAGTTCGAAGTGCCGATGCTGTGGACGATGGGCTTCATGGTCACCTTCGTGATCGGCGGCATGACCGGCGTCATGCTCGCCGTGCCCCCGGCGGACTTCCTGCTGCACAACAGCCTGTTTCTGATCGCGCATTTCCATAACGTGATCATCGGCGGCGTGATCTTCGGTGTCTTCGCCGGCATCAACTACTGGTTCCCGAAGGCTTTCGGCTTCAAGCTCGATTCGTACTGGGGCAAGTGGTCGTTCTGGCTGTGGCTGACCGGCTTCTATTTCGCCTTCATGCCGCTCTACGTGCTGGGCTTCATGGGCGTCACCCGCCGCATGAACCACTTCGAAGACCCGTCCCTGCAGATCTGGTTCATCATCGCCGCCTTCGGCGCCCTGCTCATCGCTGGTGGCATCGCAGCGTTTCTCATCCAGATCTTCGTCAGCATCAAGCGTCGTGAGGCCCTGCGCGATGTGACGGGCGATCCGTGGCACGGGCGCACGCTGGAGTGGTCGACCTCGTCGCCGCCGCCGTCCTACAACTTCGCCTTCACCCCGGTCATCCACGAACAGGATGCCTGGTGGCAGATGAAGGAGCGCAACGCCGCGCGTCGTACCGAAGGCTACCTGCCGATCCACATGCCGAAGAACACCGCGGCCGGTGTCTACATCGCAGCCTTCGCCTTCGTCATCGGCTTCGCCATGATCTGGCACATGTTCCTCATCGCCGGCGTCGCCTTCCTCGGTCTGCTGGTGACCGCGATCGGCCACACCTTCAATTACAAACGCGACTACTACATCCCCGCCGACGTCGTGGCCCGGACCGAGGCCGCCCGCACGGAAGAGCTTGCCGCCCATGTCTGATATCCAAGCCACGCCTTCCGCGGTCGTCGCGGACCAGCAGGACCTTCAGTTCTGGATGAAGGAAGACCATCACCCGGAAAACGGCACGTTGCTCGGGTTCTGGATCTACCTGATGAGCGATTGCCTCATCTTCGCCTGCCTGTTCGCCACCTACGGTGTCCTCGGCCGCAGCTACGCGGGTGGCCCTTCGGGCGCCGACCTGTTCGAGCTGCCGCTGGTGGCCGTCAACACCACGATGCTCCTGCTGTCCTCCATCACTTACGGCTTTGCCGTGCTGGAGATGCAGAAGAACCGCCGTGGCACGATGATGGCCTGGCTGATCGTCACCGGACTGTTCGGTGCGACCTTCCTCGGCATCGAGCTGTATGAATTCGCCAACCTCATCCATGAGGGCGCGGGTCCGCAGCGCAGCGCGTTCCTGTCGTCGTTCTTCACCCTTGTCGGCACCCACGGGTTGCATGTGACCTTCGGCATCGTCTGGCTGATCACGCTGTTGGTGCAGGTGGGTCGCTTCGGCCTCACCCCGGCCAACAAGCGTCGCATCATGTGCCTGTCGATGTTCTGGCACTTCCTCGACGTGGTCTGGATCGGCGTGTTCACCTTTGTCTACCTGATGGGAGTGCTGCCGTGAGCGCGCACATCGACTCGCACGACCACCACGACGACCATGGTCACGGTGAAGAGGAAGTCAGCCACAGCACCCTGAAGGGCTACATGATGGGGTTCTTCCTCGCCGTGGTGCTGACGGCGATCCCGTTCTGGCTGGTCATGGGCAAGGTCATTCCGAACCCGCAGACGCTGGCGATCGTGATCCTTACCTTTGCGGCGATCCAGATCGTGGTCCACATGATCTACTTCCTGCACATGGACACGAAGTCACAGGGTGGCTGGAACATGCTGGCGCTGATGTTCACCCTCATCCTGGTGGTCATCACGCTGACCGGTTCCATCTGGGTCATGTTCCACCTCAATTCGAACATGATGCCGGGCATGTCCCACGACATGACCGAGCAGCAGGTGAAGAACCTCCCTTGAGCGTGGGCGCGACAAACGAGCCAAGGACGCCGCGCCCTCCGCGCGGCGTCTTCGTTCTGGGCGTGCTGGCCGTACTTGGCGTACTGGTCTTTGTCGGCTTCATCGCTCTGGGCACCTGGCAGGTGCATCGCCGCGCCTGGAAACACGATCTGATCGCCCGCGTCGACACACGCGTCCATGCCCAGCCGGTCGATGCTCCCGGCCGTGGCCAGTGGCCGCAGGTCAGTGCGGCGAATGATGAATACCGCCGCGTGAAACTCACCGGTACCTTCCTGCAGGACAAGAGCGTCCGTGTCCGCGCGAGCACCGAGCTCGGCATGGGCTCGTGGTTGCTCACTCCCTTGCGCACGCCGTCGGGCGATATCGTGATCGTGAACCGCGGCTTCGTGTCGCCCACCTGGTGTGCGGGCAAGGCCGGCTGCGAGCCGGGTCCGTCCGGGTCGACGTCAGTGTCGGGGCTGTTGCGGATCAGCGAACCCAAGGGCGCCTTCCTRCAGAAGAACGATCCGGCCAGGGACAAGTGGTTCTCACGTGATGTCGCGGCGATTGCGTCGGCGAGGGGGTTGAGCGATGTCGCGCCCTACTTCGTGGATGCCGACGCGGCGTCGTCGCCGGGTCGTGACGAAGGAAATGACGGCCCGGTCGGCGGCCTGACCGTGATCGCATTCCCGGACAACCACCTGAGCTATGCCATCACCTGGTACGCGCTGGCGCTATTGACCCTGGTGGGCGCGTGGGTAGCGTGGAAGTCTGGCGGCATGGGCAGCGATCGCCGATAAATCGGCCCCTACCGAGCAGGGGGAGCTTGTTCCGCGACGGGCCGACCCGCCGGGGCATGCCGAAGGGATTTCAATTTTTCGGCCCCGGAACGTCTTAAGGGTATGCATCCGCATTACCCCGATCCCACCTCACTCCCCGACGCCAAGCTTGGCTGGGCTTCCGCCCGGCCCGCACGAGGCGCACTGGCCCTCCTTGTCGATCACGCCCGCCGGCGTGCCGCCTTGCGGCGGCAGGGAGCGGTTCGGGAACGCCGGCTGCCTTACCTGCTGCGCACGGTGATGGCCTTCCGTCGTCAGGCCGCCTGGCTCGGGCTGGTCGGGGGATCGCGGGCCATGCGCGACGCGGCCGAATTGAACCCCCGGGTCTACGAGCGCTGGCAGACCCATTACATCTCGCGCAAGTTCGACATGGTGATGCGCGCGCGGGTGATCGACGCCCATTACCGCTTCGTCGCGCGCGAGTTTCCGGAGCGCCTGCGGAATCGACTGCTCAAGGGTCATGACGTCCGTCTTGCCACGCTTCCCCTCGGCGGTGGTGAGATCGCGTATCTCCACGCGCGCACGCCGGAGAACGAATCCACCGGCGAGCTGGGGCTTTACCTGCTCAACGCGGACAAGGAAGTGATCTCCTCCTGCGCGATCACCTTCGCCGGTACGGAAGGCGTGCTGGTGGGGGCGATGCGTGGCTCGTGGGCTTACCTCGGCCGCGGGGCCATCGCGCGCTTCAGTCGCGCCACGGGCGGGTTGCGTCCACGCGACCTGCTGCTGGCCGTGGTTCGCGCGCTGGCCACGTACTACGGCATCGATAGGGTCCGGGGCGTATCGCGCAGTGCTCATCCGCTCGATCGTCGTGCCGGGGTGACCACCGCGTCGTACGACCGGTTCTGGCGGCGTCACGGTGGCGTTGCCGGCGAAGGTGGCTGCTACGAAATTCCCTGCCTGGCGGTATCCAGCGGCCGCGCGGAGCGCGACGCCTTCCGGCGCGAGGCGTGCGAAGTCACCCTGAAGTCGTTCGCGCGCGCGGCGGCCTAGAAGTTGTAAGTGCCGGTGAGCAGCACGACACGGCCTTGCCGTATCGGGACGAAGGTTTCGTCGAAGTTCACGGCGTACAGCGTGCGGGCAAAGAGGTTTTTCACCCCCAGGGTCACTCGCCAGTTTTCGCCGTAACGCGACACATTGGTCTCGACGCTGGCCTGTCCGGGAATGCCGAAGTACTGCCCGTCGTTCGTCGTGCGGCCCTCGCTGCGACTGCGCGCGACGACACCGGCGGCGACGCCCCAGGGTTTGAGCGACCCCTCGCCGAAGCGATAGCTGCCCCACGCCGCCGCCTGATGCTTCGGTGCACCGGTGGGCCGGGTGTCATCGTGATTGCGGATGCGCGATTCGGTCAGGCTGGCCAGCACATCGAAGCCCGGCGCGACGCGACCGGTGAATTCGAGTTCCAGGCCGCGATTGGTCTGCCCGGGGCCCGGGGTGGCGAAGAAGGGCGGCTCCGGCGACACCAGGTCCACGCTGTGGTCGACGCGGATGCGATAGACCGCCGCGGTCAGGCGCGCTCGCTGGTCGAAGAGATCGACTTTCGTGCCCAATTCGATCTGTCGTGAGGTGGCGACAGGCAGCGGCTGGCCATCCTTGCCCAGCGCTGGATCGGGCTGGAACCCGGTGGATGTGTCCGCGTAGAGGGATACCTCGGGCGTCAACTTGTAGACCACGCCGACCTTGGGTATCCAGCGATCCTTGCGCACCGTTCGCGGCGAACCGTCGGACCATCGCGTATCGAGTTCATAGCTGGCGCGGCGTACGGCGGCGAGCACGTTCCAGCGATCGCCCAGGGCGATCTGGTCCTGGAAGTAAACGCCTGCATTGGTCTGCCACGAGCCACCCAGGGTCTGCACGGTGGTGCTCACCGGCCTGATCAGTGCGTTGTACTTCGCCGACACCGTGCTTCCGGTGCGCAGGTCGTAGGCAAGCGGCCGCGTCACGATGACGGCGCTGCGATCGGCCTCGTCGGTCGTGATTCCCTCGGTGATGCTGCCACCGCCGCTGTCGCCCGCATGGGTCCGGGCGAGGTCCACGCCGACCAACACGGTATGCGTGACATCGCCCGTGCGAAAGGTGCGGGTGAGGTCGTTCTGCCAGGTCCAGTAGGTACCGGAGTAGCGAAAGCTTCGCGCTACCGCCGACGAAGCCCCCCCGAAGACGAAAGCCGGGCCGGACGAAAGATACGACCAGCTGTTGCCGTCGCTGTGCTGGCGCACGTACTGTCCTCGGCTGTGGAACGCCCAGTCGTCCGCGAAGTCGTGATCGACTTCGAATACCCCACGAAGGGTGCGATAGGTGGAGATATCGCCCGGATTCCCCGGCACGGAACGCACGGGCGACGCCGAGGACAGCGACGGCCCGAGCAGCACGGTGTGTTCCGGACCGGGCACGCGGTTGTCGACGAACTCCACGCCGCCCATGACACGGGTGTGCTCGCCCTGCCACGCCAGCGATGGCGCGAGATACGCGCCGCGGCCACCGCCGTCGCCCTCCGGCGTCTTCTCGCCACGCTGTCCTGAGGCGACCAGGCGGTAGGTCAGCGATCCATCTTTCGATGCGCTGCCTGCGAGGTCGAGGCCGAGCCGGGCGCCATCGTACTTGCCGACCGTGTAGTCGATCGTGCGTACGGTCTCGGCCTGCGGTCGCTTCATGACGACGTTGATCGAACCGCCAAAGTTGTTGTTCTGCGACGCGTCGCCGAGGATCGCTTCCGGGCCACGCAGGACTTCCACGCGTTCGATGCCGATCAGCGGGGGCAGGTCTTCCGTCCGCGCGATGCCGTTGGGCATGCCATCGGTCATGCCATGGCCGGCATCGAAGCCGCGAATCAGGAACAACGGCGATCCGCCGTAGCCGTCCACGTACTGCACGCCTGCCACATACCGCGCCACATCGCCGATATCGACGGCCTGCTGCGCTTCGATCACGTCGCGGGTCACCACCGTGACCGATTGCGGTACATCGGTGAGCCGCGCGTCCGTACGCGTTACCGTGCGGGTGGTGTCCGCCTTGAATCCGTTGTCCTGGACCATGCCCTGGACATCCACGGTGGCCAGCGGCACGACGCTGCCCGGATCGAACGCGACGGCGGGGTCCAGTGGCAGCGGCGTCGCGTTGTCGGGCTTCTGCCGCTGGCGCACGACCACCGTGCGTGCATCGTAGGCTTCGCTTTCGAGATCGGTCCCGGCGAGCAGTTCGTTCAGTGCCGCGTTCGGCGTAAGCGTGCCGCTGGCACCGGACGATCGCCAGTTGGCGATCGAGCCGGACGCGGTCAGTACCTGCACGTTGCTTTGCTTACCCCAGGCGAGCAGGGCGGTCGCCAGGGGTTGCGGGGCGATGTCGAACGGGATGACGACATTCGTGGAACCGCCGCCGGAAGCGTCCGCGGCGCAGGCGACACGGATCGCCCACGCAAGCGCGAGAGCGCCGGTGAGTGCGCGCCGGCGCCCGCGAAGCGAGTACTGCAAGATCTGCCGTCCCAAAGGGTGAGTTTCAGCGCGGCTTCTGACTCCGCGTCATCGATGTCTGGCGAGCCAGCTCCAGCCGGTCGGCGTAGCTATCCACGCGAACCGGGAAGACCCGCGGTAACGCGGACACCCAACTGTCGATGGTATCGACCTCGACGGTACCGGTAAACGTCAGTCGGCCCAGGTCGGCGTCGGCCAGCCGGATCGGCCGTGCGCTATAGCGGTTCACATTCTCCACGACCGAGGCCAGGGGCTCGTTGACGAACTCCAGCCGGTGGCCGCGCCAGGCGGTCGCGGAGGCCGGGGTCACGTCGAGGATGCGCATGGCCTGCGTCTCGGGATCGAACGAGACTTCACGCCCCGCGCCAAGCTCCACGGTGGCCGCATCGCCATCGGTGGCGGAGGGCGATACCCGCACGCGGCCTTCCGTGACCGCCACGGTGACGCGGTTGCCCGTCCGGCGGACGTTGAAAGCGGTCCCCAGGTCGCGGATCCGCAGCGGGCCGGCCGTCACCACGAAGGGGCGCTCGGCATGGGCGACGCGAAAAAAGGCTTCGCCGGCCTCGAGGTCCACGGCACGTTCGTCGCGGCCGTACCTCGCGGTGATCGACGTCGCGCCGCCAAGCTCGATGCTCGAGCCATCAGGCAGCGCGATGTCGCGGTGCCCGGCGCGCTCGCTGGCGTACTGGCGGGTCGATTCGGTGCCCGCAGGACGCAGGCCCACGTACAGCCCCGCGCCGAGCACGACGATGGCTACGCCCGCGGCCAGGCTGAGGGCAAGCCGCGGCGGCGACCGGCGGTGCGGCGTCGGCGGCACGTATCGCGCCACGAAAGCCTCGCGCGTGGCGCTATCCATGGCGGTCGCGCTTTCGGCGAGGTCGCACGCGCGGTCGAAGGCGGCGGCATGGCGCTTGTCGGCTTCGAGCCAATCGCTCCATTGCAGCATGGCCTGTTCGGGCAACGCGGGGTCGCGCAGGCGCGACCACCAGTCGGCGGCGGTGTTCTCGATATGACGATCGACGAAGGAAGCAGTGTTCATTGGGGGTTCTCCGCGCGATCGCGGCGTTCGCGGCAGTGCGCCAGGGCGTTGGCCACGTGGTAGCGCACCATGCGCTCGCTCAGTTTCATGTCCCGGGCTATCGCGGCGAAGTCGCGTCCGTCGACGACATGCATGACGAAGGCCCGGCTGGTCTTCGGCGGCAGTTCGTCCAGGGACTGGCGGAGGACCTGCCATTGTTCGACCGCCGAGGCGTGCTGTTCGGGAATAGGCGTGACGTGCCAGTCGTCGTTGTCCGGATCCATCGGGGCCGAGGCACGCACGTTGCGCATGCGCAGGCGGTCCACGGCCAGGTTGGAGGCGGCGCGAAAGAGAAAAGCACGGGGTGAGTCGATCCGGGTCGCCTCGTCCAGCGAGAGCAGCTTGAGATAAACCTCCTGCGCTACCTCCTGGGCATCGGCAAGCGAATTCAGTCGCGCTCGCAGGAAAGCCACGAGCGCCGCATTGTGTTCACGGAAGAGGGCAACCACCTGCGCGGCACGTTTACCGCCCGCTGGCGTGCCCGCCGCCTGGGAGGGATCCATGGTGTGTCTGACCGCGTTCATGAGGCTGGGAGAGGGTCACTATAGGTTCGCACGGTGGGAAATCGACGCCCGTACGGGCAGAACGAGCGCCGATTTCCGCACCGGCGAACACCCTAGACGTTCCAGCTCCGGAAAAATGAAATGGAATCGGCCAGCGGCCCTTCCGTCCGCTGTAAGGGACTTGTCAGCCGCCTCGACTAGCATGGCCGCCGACCTGGCCGTTTCCCCTTATCCGATGACCGCCGCCGAACGATCCTTTCGCCGTGAACTCGGCGGGTTCATGCTCTTCGCCCTGGTGGTTCTAGCGGCCGGCATCGGCATGCGTGATCCCTGGCCACCGGATGAGCCGCGTTTCGCCCTCGTCGCACGACAGATGCTCGAATCCGGCCAATGGCTGTTTCCGCACCGGGGCCTGGAGCTCTATGCGGACAAGCCGCCCATGCTCATGTGGACCGAGGCCGCCTGGATGGCGCTCACCAACGGCTGGCGCGGCGCCTTCCTGCTGACATCCCTGTTCTCCGGCCTGGGCACGTTGGCCCTGGTCGCCTGTCTCGGGCGTCGCCTGTGGAATCCGCGGGTCGGTCTGCACGCCGCAGCCATCGTGCTGACAACGATGACCTTCGTCGATGTCATCAAGCACGGCCAGATCGATCCCCTCTCCCTGTTCTGGATCACCCTGGCCAATACCGGCCTGTTGCTGCATTGCCTGCGTGGTCCGGACTGGAAGATGTACTGGCTCGGCTGCTTCGCGGCCGGCCTGGGGGTGATCACCAAGGGCGTGGGTGTCATCGCCCTGTTCATGCTCATTCCCTATGCCGTGATGCGGGCTCGGCAGTGGCCCGGTCTCGCCCGGACACACGGCGACGGCTGGCGCTGGGCCGGCGGTGCCATTGCTTTCCTCCTTGCGATCTCCGTCTGGCTGCTGCCTATGCTGGTCACCGCTTATGGGTTCCGCACACCCGAGTACGTGGCCTACGTCGAGGACATCCTGTTCCACCAGACCGCCGACCGCTATGCCAACTCATGGCAGCACGAGGAGGCGCCGTGGTTCTTCCTGCTGGTGATCCTGCGCGTTTGGGCGCCGACGTGGCTGTTGATTCCCTTTCTCGTCCCTCGCTGGCGAGAGGCGCTGCGACGTCGCGAACCGCGCGTGTGGATGCCGCTGGCATGGTTCGTCCTTACCCTTGTGTTCTTTTCCATCCCGAGCGGCAAACGCGCGATCTACATCCTGCCGGGGCTGCCCATGCTGGCGCTGGCCATGGCGCCCTATCTCGGTGACCTCCTGAAGACGCGGTGGCTGCCGAGGCTCGCGTTCGGGCTCACTGTGGCATCCGGCGTGGTGTTCGTCGGTGTCGGTGCGTGGGCCTGGAAGGCCGCGCCGAAGGCGGCGCAGCGCATTGCCGAAGGCTATCAACTGGCCGATCACGGCCAGTCGCTGTGGCTGTGCGTCATCGCCCTGGGTGCCGCCTTCCTCGTGGCCGCCGCGGTATGCCGTCCGCGGCGTGGTGTGCTCGCGCTGGTGCTCGGTATCGGCCTGGCATGGATCGTCTGGCCGGTGACCACCTATCCGCTGCTCAACGCCAACCAGTCCGCGACCCAGTTGATGAGCGAGGCCGACGCACGGATCGGTCCCGACGGCCAGCTCGGTCTGGTTTCGTGGCGAGAGGAAGTGCTCTATCAGGCGCGACGCCCGGTGACCGAGTTCGGCTTCGCGCGCGACGCCGCGTTGCAGATGGCGGATGCCCGCGTCTGGCAGCGGGCCGATCCCGCCCACCGCTGGATCCTTCTGAACGAGGATGCGCTGGACAGCTGCGTCATCCGCGAGAAAGTCGTGGATATGGGCGTGGCCAACCGCGTGCGTTCGGTGTTGCTACCGGGCGACGGCAGCCGGCCAGGTTGTGTACCAGCCAGACAAAGCGAACCCAGCCCGGTAGGAGCCGATTCATCGGCGATGCTCTAAACCGCAGGCGCCTCAGCCATCGTCCGCTTCAACATCCGCTCGTACTTCTTCTTCGTGCGTGACGCGTTATGCGCGCGATTCATCGAACAATGCGGCACGATATTCTTCTCGCCGAAGCCATCGATCATCACCAGTCGCGGGCCACCGCGCGAGTCCTCCCCATACACCACGTTCCATGCGTGCAGGTCGGCGGCGATGACGTTGTGGCTGAGCAGGCGTGCGTAGAACGCTTCGAGCTCAAGCCGCGTTTTCTCGGTAAAGCCTTCGGCCTGGACCCAGGCATGCAGCGTCGGCGCGAGCTGCCCATTCGGCTGCCGCACCTTCTCCACGATCTGCCCCATGCCGATATCGGTCATCTCCAGGCCGACGATGCGAGCGAGGGGCGAGGTCGCATAGGCGCCCACGTAGAGGCTCGTGACGTATTCCTTGAACTCGCGCACGAAGTCCTTGTACGGACCGCTGCGCGCGATACGGCGGTACCACGGCGCCTGGTTCCAGCGCTCCTCGATCGATGCGCTGGTGATCACTTTGATCAGCAGATCGGAGTCGTCCGGGTGCTGGTACACCTCGCGGATGTGCCCATGGGCGATCGGCTTGGCGTCGGCCAGTCTGAACATCGTCGGTCCTCGTTTGGCGCCTGAAAGGCTGCCGTAAGTCGTTCCTGGGGCGCACAGTGTAAAGTCTTCGGGTCGTTACCGCCCTGATACCGGATACTCCAACGTGCGCAAGCTCACCTGGCGTTTCATCCTTGCCGCCCTCGTCTTCCTGACGCTTTCCCGCGTCGGCCTGTCCGTGTGGCAATGGTCGCGCGTCCACAACGGTGGCGGCCTCTGGCCCGTGCTGATGGGTGGCTGGCGCATCGATCTCTCACTCATCGCGATGATCGTCGCCTTGCCGGCGCTGCTCTCGCCCTGGCTCGGCCATCGCGCGTGGCCCACCCGCATAGCGGCCTGGTGGCTGCGCTTCTGGTGGCTGGCCTTCGTGTTGCTGGAAGTCTCGACCCMGCAATTCATCGTCGAATACGATACGCGCCCCAACCGCCTGTACTTCGAGTACCTGACCAGCCCGCACGAAGTGGCCTCCATGCTCTGGAACGGCTACAAGTTGTCCGTCGCAGCCGGCCTGGTGGTGTTCGCGCTGATCGGCTGGCTCGGTTTCCGCCTGCTGCCGACGCGTCAGCCGGATCGTGCACGCGTGCGCGGCTGGATGCGTCCCGTTGTCACCGTGGTCCTGTTCGCCGTGCTTTTCCTGGYCGGCCGCGGCACGCTGCAGCATCGTCCGCTCAACGCCTCGCAGGTCGCCTTCACCAACGACGCGATGGTCAACACGCTGCCGCTGAATTCGCTTTACAACGTGCTCAATGCAGCGCTCGCGCTGGGCAACGAACGTTCCGCGTCGGCGGTCTACGGCAAGTTACCCGACGACGAAATGCAGGCGATCGTGCGTCAGGCCGCCGGCCTGGATGGTCCGCCACTGGACGCGACCTATCCCAGCCTGCATCGCCAGCAGGCGACCCGGAAAGGCGACAAGCCACTGAACCTGGTCATCATCCTCGAAGAAAGCCTCGGCGCGCAGTTCGTCGGCAGCCTGGGTGGCGACGGCTACACGCCCGAACTGGACAAGCTCTCCAACGAGGGATGGTGGCTGACCCGAACCTACGCGACGGGCACGCGCTCGGCGCGTGGACTGGAAGCCGTCACCACGGGCTTCCTGCCGACGCCGGCCGAGGCCGTGCTCAAGCTGCCGCGCAGCCAGCGCGACTTCTTCACCCTCGGCGCCTTGCTCGACACCTTCGGGTATCACACGCGCTTCCTCTACGGCGGTGAGGCGCACTTCGACAACATGCGTTCGTTCTTCTTCGGCAACGGCTTCAACGAAGTCGTCGACAGCGCGAGCTTCAAGACCAAGCCCGGATTCATCGGCTCCTGGGGCGCCTCCGACGAAGACATGTTCAACGAGCTGCACCAGCGCCTTCTCGATGACGGCAACAAGCCCACGCTTACCGTGGCCTTCTCCGTGTCGAACCACACGCCATGGGAATACCCGGCGGGCCGGATCACGCCCGAGGGCGAACCTGCCAGCAACGCCAACGCGGTACGTTATGCGGACTGGTCCATCGGCCGCTTCTTCGAGCGAGCCAAGCAGTCGCCGTACTGGAGCCACACGGTGTTCCTGATCGTCGCGGACCACGACGCGCGCGTGTTCGGCGCAAATCTCGTGCCCGTCACGCATTTCCACATCCCCGCGCTGATTCTCGGCGCGGGCGTGCCGGTGAAGAAAGACGATCACATCGTCAGCCAGGTCGATCTTGCACCCACCCTCCTCTCGCTCATCGGTATCAGCAGTGAGCATCCGATGCTTGGTGCAGATCTGACCCAGCGTTATCCGGACCGCGCCATCATGCAGTACGGCGACAACTACGGTTATCTCAAGGGCGACCGCCTCATCGTCCTTCGGCCGAACCAGCCGGCGACGCAATATCACTATCTGATCGACGGCGAGAAGCTCGACCTGCAGCCGGTGGATTCCCAGTTGGAGAAAGAGGCGCTGGCGCACGCGTTGTGGCCGAGCTGGGCCTATAGCAAGCAGCGGTATCGCCTGCCGCCGGGTGCCGGCGACAAGAAGCCGTAGTACTCCGATCCCTCAGATCTCATCAGGCCACGCATGCTCAGCGTGGCCGCGACACGGTTCGATGCACGGCGTCGGCCAGGGTCGCTTGCGAGTAAGGTTTGGCCAGGCGGGGGATTTGCAGCTGCGGGCCGGCTGGCAGGTCGGCATAGCCCGTGGCCATGATCATGGGGAGATCCGGCCAGCGCTCGCGTATGCGTTCGGCGAGCTGGGTACCGGTCATCTGCGGCATGGCGTGGTCGGTGATGACGAGGTCCACGCAGGTCGCTTCAAGCACCTGCAGTGCCTCGTGCCCCGAGCGCGCAGGGATGACCTGGTAGCCGAGGGCCTCCAGCATGTCGACCGTTGTCGTGCGAACCAGGTCGTCGTCGTCCACGGTAAGGATGCTGACGACGGTGTCTGGTGCGCAGCGTCCCGGGACTTGCGTAACGTGCGCCTCGCGTGACGCCGGTAGATCATGGACCTGTGCGGCGGGCAGCCAGATTTCGGCGGTGGTGCCTTCATCCACGCGGCTGCGGAGGATTAGCGTGCCACCGAGTTGCTCGGACAGGCCGTGAACCATGGAGAGGCCGAGGCCCGTGCCCTTGCCGACGCCCTTGGTGGTGAAGAACGGCTCGATGGCGCGCTTGAGCATGGTTTCGTCCATGCCGGCACCCGAATCCGACACCGACAGGCGCACGTAGTGACCCGGGGAGAGTGTGGCGTGGCCCTCCTGCATCCAGTCTTCGTCGGTCGTGATAATCAACGTGCCCACGCCGTCCATGGCGTCACGGGCGTTGACGGCCAGATTCAGCAGGGCCGTCTCCAGTTGATTTGCATCGGCGCGGATGGTGGGGACGCGTGGCCCGAAGTACGTCTCCAGCACGATGGTGGGACCGAGCGACCGACGCAGCAGCTCGGTCATGCCTTCCACGAGCTGGCGCAGGTCGATGCTCTCGGTCTTGAGGTCCTGGCGTCGCGCGAAGGCGAGCATGCGTCGCGTCAAGGCGCTACCGCGTTCCGCGCCTGCGATGGCGGTGTCCGCCAGGCGCAGCAGCAGCGGCTCCTGCGGCATGCGTTCGCGAAGCAGGTCGAGACTCCCCTGCACGGCCATCAGCAGGTTGTTGAAGTCGTGCGCGATGCCGCCTGTGAGATTGCCGAGCGCCTCCATCTTCTGCACCTGCAGGAGGGTTTGCTCGGCCTTGATGCGCGCGGTCTTCTCGACTGCTTCGGGCACCATGGCGACCACATTGCCGGATTCATCCGTCACCGGGCGCATCGAAAAGTCGAACGAACGTACGCCCGTAGGCAGGTTCAATGCCATGCTCATGTGCTCGCTCTTTCCGGCGGCCGCTCGTCGGGTCGCCGCTTCGACAGCCTGTGGCATGCCTGGCGTGCCACCGAACCACGGCGTGAGCCAGAACGGCAGTCCGACCACATCGTCCAGCGTCGCTTCGACGCCGGCCAGCGCTGTGGCGTTCGCGTAGACCACGTTGCCATCGGGCGAGAGCAGGTACTGGTAGAGGTGCGAGGTCTCGAAAATGGTGCGCAGGTTGGCTTCGCTGCGTTCGAGCGCGGCCGTGCGCTCGGCCACCATGGCTTCGAGGTGCTCGCGAAATCGCCGTTCGCCCTCGCGTACGTTCTCTTCTGCGCGGACACGGGCGGTGGTCTCCACCACGAAGGCGATGACGCCGCCGGGCATCCCGCTCTCGTCGAGGACCGGCGAGTAATCCAGGTTCATCCACACCGGTTCGGGCTTTCCATTCCGTTCGAGCGTGAGCTGCTGGTCCTTGTACGCCAGCGTGCCGCCCGCAAGCCCTACCCGCATCACGTTGTCGTTGAAGTCGGCGACCTCAGCCCAGCCCTTGCGCACCTCCGAACCCAGCAGTCGCGGATGCCGGGCGCCGGCGAAGATGGAGTACGCGTCGTTGTAGATCATGATGCCCTGCGGGCCCCACAACAGCACGATAGGAACGGGTGAGAGCAGCAGCATGGCGGTAATGGTGCGCAGGCTCTGCGGCCACGTCTCGAGCGCGCCCAAGGGTGTGCGCGTCCAGTCGAATGCGCGAATCAGCGCACCGGCTTCACCACCGCGATCCAGCCACGAAAGGCCGTCGGTATCACCAGGCACGAAAGGGGGATGTCGGGTCATCGGAACCGGTCCACAGGGCTCGTGGTGAGGATTCTAGAAAGCCATACGTGATGGCGACCACAAGACGGGGTCGCGGGCGCGCTAAGGGTCAGCGCCGGTTTCGGGCACGGGCTTCGTCCAGCCGGCGGCACAGCACATCCACACTGGCGAGGATGGAGGGCGAGGGCGAGGCGAGTGTGGGGGTATCGACGGTCATCACGTTGTCGTGCTTCACCGCACTCAGGAAACCACTCTGGCGCCATACGGCGAGGTCGTCGTGGCCGCCGCCGTCGCCGCTGATGATGACGTCGGGATCGCGCGCCAGCACGGCTTCGCGCGTGACGGTGGGCGCTGCCTGCGAGAGGTCGGCGAAGATGTTGTCACCACCGCAAAGGTCGAGCGCGTCATCGATGATCTGCGCACGGCCGATCGTCATCAGGGGACGGTCCCATATCTGGTAGAAGACCTTCAGACGTGCCTTGCCGGCATAGTCGCTGCGAAGCTTCGCCAGCGAGGCGTCGAAAGCCGCCGCGTTCCGATCGGCTACGTCCTGCGTGCCGGCGAGCTTCCCGAAACGTCGCGTGGCGGGTGCGACGTCGGCGAGACGCGTCGTCTCCGAATAGAAAATCGGAATGCCGAGCCGACTGAGTTTCTCCACCTGTGCCGCCGGCGTGCCGCTTCGCCAGACGACGATGACGTCCGGCTTGAGACCGACGATCCGCTCCAGATCGATCATCGTGGCGTCGCCGATGATTGGCACCTTCTTCGCTTCGTCCGGATGATCGCTGAAGCGGGAGGTGCCCACGACGTAGGACCCTGCGCCGGCGGCGAAGAGTGCGTCGGTAATGTTCGGTGCGAGGCTGACGATGCGATGGGCGGGAGCCTTGAGCGTGACCGTGCGTCCCGCATCGTCGGTCACCGTCACGTCGGCGCTGGCGGCGCTGGCGATAAAAAGGGCGAGAAGGCCAAGGGCGCGAATCATGGGGAACGTCCGTTGAGGCGTCCGGCACGGAAGAAACGTTCGCCGTCGAGTGTTACGCCGTGGATGGGATGGTGGAAGGCAGCCGACAGATGTTCGCTGGTGATGACCTCGTCCGTGAAGCCGGCAAGCGCACCGCCACTGCCGTCCAGGAGCACGGCATGCGTCGCGTGCTGGAAAGCCAGGTTGATGTCGTGCACCGTATACACCACGGATTTTCCATCATGCGCCGCGGTGTGCAACAACTCGTGCAGGGTCTTCATCTGGTGATGCAGGTCCAGCGACGACAGAGGCTCGTCGAGGAGCATCACGTCGACATCCTGGGTGAAGAGTGCGGCGATGTTCACGCGTTGGCGCTCGCCACCGGAGAGGGTCGTCACGTCGCGCTCCGCCAACGATTCCAGTTCGAAGGTGCGCAGGGCACGCTGCGCCGGCTCGAGATCCTCGTCGCCCCATGCCCAGAACGGCAGCCGAGGGTGCCGTGCGGCGACCACCGCTTCCATCACGGTAAGACTGAAGGCGTCGACGATGGATTGCGGCAGGAAGCCACGCAGGCGGGCAAGCTCGATCGGCCGGTACGCCCGTATATCGCGGTCGCCCAGCAGCACGCGTCCCTGGTCGGGTTCGCGCAGGCCGGCAAGCGCACGCAGCAAGGTCGACTTGCCCGCCCCGTTCGGACCGAGCACGCACCAGACCTGGCCGGGTTCGACGCGCATGCTCAACTCGCGCACCAGCATGCGTTCTCGTACGGAGAGGCTGACGGCCTCAGTGGCGAGAACGCTGCTCATCGGCGCTTCACCAGCAGGAACATGAAGGTCGGTACGCCGATTACCGCCATGACGGCGCCGACCGGTAGCTGGATGGGATCGGCGACGATCCGCGAGATCGTGTCGGCCACGACGACAACGATGCCGCCACCAATCGCGCACGCGGGAATCAGCACGCGCTGGTCATTGCCGATGACACGGCGCAGCGCATGCGGAACCACCAGCCCGACGAAGCCCACGGTACCGGCGGTCGTCACCGCGACGGCGGTCGCCAGCGAAGCGATGACGAAGATCGCGGACTTCACTACGTTGGGGCGAACGCCAAGCGCGCTGGCGGACTCTTCGCCGCGACCGAGAAGGTTGAGCTGCCGCCCGAGCGGTACGACGCACAGCACGCCAAGCAACAGGCTGACCACGGGGAGCAACGGATTGGCCACGCCGCTGAGGTCGCCCATCATCCAGAACAGCATGCCGCGCAGGTTCTTGTCCGGCGCCAGCACCAGCATCATGCTGACGATGGCGCCGAAGCCGGACGCCAGCATCACGCCGATCAGGATGAGGTCGGTGGAGTCTTCGCGTTGCGCGGCACGCTGGCGGGACAACAGATCGCGATGGCCGAGCACGAACACGGCCAGGCAGGCGAGCAGCGCGCCTGACGCCGCGCCCGCGGCGATCAGCACGGCGCCAAGTCCCCCCAGCATGGCGCCCAGGGCGCCCACCGAGGCCCCGCCGGAAAGGCCGAGCGTATAGGGATCGGCCAGCGGGTTGCGTACCAGGATCTGCATCAGGCAGCCCGACATCGCGAGCAGGCCTCCCACGCCGTACGCCGCGATGGAGCGGGGCAGGCGCAGTTCCCAGATGATCGAATGCATGGGCGTATCCATCGACGACACGAGGCCCTGCCACGATGCGGCGACGGTCGAGTCTCCGCCGCCGATCAGCACGGACGCGAGTACCGCGATGACGGCAATGAGCAACATGCCAAGCCAGAGACGGATCGCGGATCCGAAGGTCGCCATGCGCGGTGCTTTCGCAGAGAGCCTCGTCGTCATCGCATCGAGCGCTCCGCCCAATCGATCTCGTAGCGCGTACTGCGGCCCCCGCCGGGGAGTCGGCGCAGTAGACCTTTTTCCGTGAGGTCGCCCAGGTGACGCGTCGCCGTGGCCTTCGAGACTTTTGCCACGGCCTGGTACTGCGAGGCGTTGATGCCATTGGCGAAGCCGCGTTCACCACCATCGAGCAGACGATTGATCACCTTGCGCTGTTCCGCCGTAAGCACGTGGTCTCCGTGCTCGCGCCAGAACCGCGCCTTGTCGAGCACGCGGTCGATGCGCAACAGTGCCTGCTCGAGGCTGTTCAGCAACGTCTGCAGGAACCAGACCAGCCATTCCGTGATGTCGAGGTCGCCCTTTTGGCTCTGTTCGAGCACGCGGTAGTAGCCGGAGCGGTCGGCAAGAATGCTGGCCGACATGGTGTAGAAGCGGATGGCCTGATGTTCCGCCTGGGCCAGTGCCAGATCGGTGATCGCGCGCGTAAGTCGCCCGTTGCCGTCGTCGAAGGGATGTAGCGTCACGAACCAGAAGTGGGCAATGCCGGCGCGCAGGAGTGGGTCGAGCGTCGATGTCCGCGCACTCGACTCGAACCATGCGAGAAAGGCGTTGACCTGGGTGTCCAGGCCCTCGCGTGGCGGGGCCTCGAAGTGCACGGTCGGCTTGTCGAGGCGGCCGGAAATGACTTGCATCGGCGCGTCACCCCGGAGCTCACCGATACGGATGCGTACCGGAAGCCATGTCTCCCGCGCCGGAAACAACAGGTGGTGCCAATGAAACAGCCGCGGGAGGTCGAGCGGCTGCGTGTAGTGCTGGGTGGCGTCAAGCATCAGCTCGGCCAGGCCCTCGCTGCGCGGCGTGCTGCGTCCATCCATCTCACCCTGGAGCCCGAGTCGCCTTGCCAGCGATGACCGTACCGAGGCCGCGTTGAGTGGCTCGCCCTCGATGGCGGAGGACGTGATGATGTTCTGGAGGAGGGAATCCAACTCGGTTTCGAGACCCGCCTCGGCACCGGCCGAACCCACCGCGCCCAGTAGGCGTCCCTGAGCCAACTGGCACGCTCGCAAAAGGGCTGGCACACCGTCACCGTGCCAGCGAAAGGCCGGCCAGTCAGTGTGTTGCCAGATCCATTGGGGGTCGGTCATGTCGCCTCTCTCTGACCCGATGAGCCGAATGCCGATGCTATTCGGCTCATCAAATGAGCCGAATATATCGTTTAATCGGCTCACATGCCACGCCAGCGCCCTGTCCTCAGGGCTTTGCGACGAGCTTCACGACGCTGGAGAAGTCCAGCCCGCCATGACCCGCCTGGCTGTTCATGGCGTAGAGATTGCGCGCGAGTTCGCCGAGCGGAATCGATGCGCCCACGCCCATCGCCGCCTCTGCCGCGAGTCCGAGATCCTTGAGCATGAGGTCGTTGCCGAAGCCGCCGGTATAGCCGCGCGAGGCAGGTGCGTTCTCCAGAACACCCGGCCAGGGATTGCAGACTTCGGTGGCCCAACTGCGGGCCGTGCTCACGGCCATCATCTGCGACAACACGGCGGGGTCCAGTCCGTGGGCGACACCGAGCGCGATCGCCTCGCCGGTGACCGCCATGATGACCCCGAGCGCCATGTTGTTGCACAGCTTGGCCACCTGGCCCGCACCGCTGGCGCCGACGTGGAAGATGTTCTTGCCCATGTTGGCCAGCACGGGGCGCGCCCGCTCCAGCGCGTCCCTCTCGCCGCCCACGATGAAGGTGAGCGTGCCCGCTGCCGCACCCGCCGTGCCACCGGAAACCGGCGCATCGATCATGGTCAGCCCACGTTCGCCAGCCGCCCTGGCGACCTTCTGCGCCGACGCGGGAGCGATCGTGCTGCAGTCGATCACCAGTGCGCCATCGGCAATGTGCCGGAGCAGCCCGGACTCACCCAGGTACAGCCCTTCGACATGGCGACTGGCCGGCAGCATGGAGATCACGACCTCCGCGCCCTGCACGGCGTCCGTTGCCGTGTTCGCGGCGCTTGCGCCGTGGGATACGGCCTGTGCAACCGCCTCGGCGGCAAGGTCGAAAACATGCAGCGTGTGCCCGGCTTTGAGCAGGTTGGCAGCCATCGGGCCACCCATGTTGCCCAGGCCGATAAAGGCGATGCGGCTCATCGTTCATTCCTCGGAGCGGTGTCGTTGCCCAGGTCGCGCAGCGGATGCTCGCCGGCGTTCCAGGGCGCAATGAAGAAGGGTGCGACCCACGTCGGCGTCGCGTCGGCCAGGGTCGCCGGACGCCACCGCGGCGTGCGGTCCTTGTCGATCAGCAAGGCGCGGATGCCTTCGGCGAAGTCGCCGTGGGCGGCGCAGCGCAGGGAGACCACGTATTCGAGGCGGAAGGTGTCGGCCAGCGACAGATGCGAAGCGCGCTGCTGTAATTCAAAGGCCAATCGTGCGGAACCGGGCGCACCCGCGTCCAGCGTCTGCCTCGCCGTGACCAGCCATGGATCGTCGCCTGGCATGGCCTGGATCGCGGCAACGACCATGCCGAGGTCGCCGTGTGCACAGGCAGACGCGATCGCGGCGCGGTGGTCCTGCAAAGGACCGGACGTCGGCGGCACGGCGAAGCGCTCGAGCACCTCCGTGAGCAGGGGCGCGTTGCGCTGGTTATCGTCCGACCATGCGGCAAGGAGCAGGGCCGCATCGAGATGCTCGCGACTGGCTACCGGTAGCTGCACGTCGGCGAGGCCGGCATGAATGGCGTCGCCACTGTTCAGGGGCGCGCCTGTGAGGGCAAGGAAAATGCCCGCCTTTTCCGCCACCCGGTGCAGCAGGAAACTACCGCCGACGTCCGGATACAGGCCGATGGTGATCTCCGGGAATGCGAGGCGCGAGCGCTCCGTCACCACCCGGTGGCTCGCGCCTGCCATCAAGCCGATGCCGCCGCCCATGACGATACCGTGGCCCCAGCAAAGGATGGGCTTCGGATATGTATGGATCAGGTAGTCGAGACGGTACTCCACCGAAAAGAAGTCACTGGCGTAGGCGTTGTTCCTCACGTCGCCGCTACCGCTGGCTTCGTAGTCGCGCATGGACCGATACAGGCTGTGCAGGTCGCCCCCCGCGCAGAACGCTTTCTCACCGGCGCCTTGCAGCACGACCAAGGCGACGGCCTCGTCGCCAGCCCAAGCGCGCAACCGCTCGTCGAGCAGCCGTGCCATGTCGAGTGAAAGACCGTTGAGGGTCTTCGGTGCGTTGAGCGTGGCAACGCCAATGCGTTTGCCGTTACCGGCAACACGTTCCTCGAAGAGCACCGGTGCTTCGGCCGAGGGCGGGAGAGTCACGTCGCTCATGCGTTCTTCCACGTCGGTGCGCGCTTTTCGAGAAAGGCGAGCACACCTTCCTTCTGGTCCTGGCTGTCGAACAGATCCACGAAGGCTTCGCGTTCGCTGACCAGGGCCGTGGCGTGGGTTTGCGTGCGCGTGGCCTGGACCAGCCGTTTGCATGCCGCGACGCTGGTCGGACTCTGCTTGCCGGCTTGCAGCGCCCAGGCGATGGCGCGAGCGCGCGATTCGCCTTTCGGCACGACGTCTTCGACCAGACCGATGCGCAGTGCCGTTGCCGCATCCACTCGCTCACCCAGCAGGATCATTCGCTTGGCCCAGCCTTCGCCGACCAGACGCGCGAGGTTCTGCGTGCCACCCGCACACGGCAGTAATCCGACGCCAGCTTCGGGTAACGCCAGCTGAGCCTGTTCCTCGGCGATGCGCAGGTCGCAGGCGAGGGCGCATTCGAGACCGCCGCCCATGGCGTAACCGTTGATCGCTGCGATGCTCACCCCGCGGAAGGCGGACAAGGCCTCGAACGCTTCGCCGAAGCGGCGAGCGGCTTCTCGCGCCACGGCCTTGTCGCCATCGGCGAACTGTTTGAGGTCGGCGCCGGCCGAGAAGAACTTCTCGCCTTCGCCCGTGACCACCAGCGCATAGATATCGCGGTTGGCGTCGAGGTCGTGGACGAGGTGGCGCAAGGCGACCAGGCTATCGCGGGTCCAGGCGTTGGCTGGGGCATTGGCCAGCGTGACGATGGCCACGTGGCCGTCGATCTCCAGCGTAAGCCCGGTGTAGCGCGTCGCGGTGTCGCTCATCGCAGTTCCTCTTCGGTATTGAGCAGGTGACGCGCGATGATAACGCGCATGATTTCATTGGTACCCTCGAGGATCTGGTGCACGCGGGAATCGCGCAACAGCCGTTCGATCGGGTACTCGCGGATGTAGCCATAGCCGCCATGAATCTGCAGGGCATCGTTGCAGATGGTGAAACCGGCGTCCGTGGCGAAGCGCTTGGCCATCGCACACCATACGGTCGCATCGCTGCTGCCGGCATCCAGCTTGCGTGCCGCCGTATGCACCATCTGGCGTGCGGCGACGAGCTGCGTGGCCATGTCGGCAAGTTTGAACTGCAAGGCCTGGAATTCCCCCAGCTTCTTGCCGAACTGCTTGCGCTCACCCATGTAGCGACGGGCTGCATCCAGTGCGCCCTGGGCGGCGCCGAGCGAGCATGCAGCGATGTTCAGGCGCCCGCCATCGAGTCCCTTCATCGCGATCTTGAAACCTTCGCCTTCGGCACCCAGTCGATGGTCCGCGGGAATACGCACGCCGTCGAAGCTCACGCTTCGCGTCGGTTGACTGTGCCAGCCCAGCTTCTCCTCATTGCGCCCATAGCCGATACCCTGAGAATACGCCGGCACCGCGAAGGCACTTATGCCGCGTGCGCCGCCTTCACTGGTGCGTGCCATCACCACCAGCATGTCCGTCGCTCCGGCGCCGGAGATAAACGCCTTGTTGCCGCTGATCACATACGAGTCGCCGTCACGCTCGGCCCGGGTTTTCAATGACCCGGCATCCGAGCCGGCGCCCGGCTCGGTGAGGCAATACGACGCCAGCTTCGTGCCGCTGGCGAGAAGCGGTCCCCATATGTCGCGTAGGGCCGGCGTCGCGTGTGCGGTGAGCATCCAGGTGGCCATGTTGTGGATGCTGATGAAGGCGGCCGTCGAGGGATCGATGGCAGCGAGTTCCTCGAAGACGATGGTCGCATCCAGGCGCGTGAGCCCCGTGCCACCGGCCTTTTCGTCAACGTAAAGGCCGCAGAAACCAAGGTCGCCGGCCCTGCTTATCGCCTCACGCGGGAACTCGCTCTCTGCGTCCCAGCGCGCCGCATGTGGCGCAAGCTCGGCCAGGGCGAACGCGTGCGCGGCATCGCGAAACGCGAGCTGGTCTTCGCTCAGGTCCGTTTGTGGCGGTGGTGTCCGGGGAATATCCATGACCGCGGCCATCACTTGAGACTGATGGTGGTGTTGACGCCGACGTGTAGCGTGTCGTCGTCGAACCAGCGCTGTGTCACCGTCTTGGTCTGGGTATAGAACATGACGACCTGCTTGCCGTAGGGGCCGAGGTCGCCCAGCTTCGAGGCGCGCGAGCCGGTGAAGGAGAACAGCGGTACCGGGACGGGAATGGGCACGTTGATACCCACCTGGCCCACGTCGATGTCTTCCTGGAAGCGACGCGCAGCGGCACCGGACTGGGTGAACACGGCCGTGCCGTTACCGTTCGGATTGGCGTTGACCAGCGCGATCGCGTCGTCGAGCGAGTCGGCGGCAAGGATGACCAGCACCGGCCCGAAGATTTCCTCGTCGTAGATGCGCATGCCGGGTCGCACGCCGGAAAAGATGGTCGGACCGACGAAGTTGCCGTCCTCGAAGCCCGGCACCCGCGGTTTGCGGCCATCGAGCTCGAGGATGGCGCCTTGCTCGATACCCGAGGCAATAAAGGCCTCGACGCGCTCGCGCGCCGCACAGGAAATCAGTGGGCCGACATCGGTATCGGCGGCGTTGCCTGCGCCGACCTTCAGCGTCTTCGCCTTGCTTACGAGGTCGGCTATCCAGGATTGCGACTCGCCGACGAGCACCGCGGTCGAAGCCGCCATGCAACGCTGTCCCGCCGCGCCGAACGCCGCGCCCGCGAGCGCGTTGAGCGTCTGGTCCTTGTTGGCATCGGGCAGCACCACGGCGTGGTTCTTCGCGCCCATCATGCACTGCACCCGCTTGCCGGTCTGCGATGCACGGTGATAGACGTGCGTGCCGACACGCGTGGAGCCGACGAAGGACACCGCCTTGATATCGGCGTGGTCGCAAATCGCGTTGACCACGTCTTCGCCGCCGTGCACCACGTTGAGTACGCCCTTCGGGACGCCGGCTTCGAGCGCCAGTTCCACCAGGCGCATCGTCACCATCGGGTCCTGCTCGGACGGCTTCAGCACGAAGGTGTTGCCGGTGGCGATCGCCATCGGGAACATCCACAGCGGAATCATCGCGGGGAAATTGAACGGCGTGATACCCGCGCAGACACCAATCGGCTGCAGGAGAGTGTAGGTGTCGACGCCGCCGGCCACGTTGTTGGYGAGTTCGCCCAGCTGCAGGTTGCCGATGGCGGCCGCGTGCTCGACCACTTCGAGGCCCCGGAACACGTCGCCTTCCGCGTCGGGAAGGGTCTTGCCCTGTTCGGCGCTGAGCAGGGTGGCCAGCTCGCCCATGTGCTCGCGAATCAGTTGCTGGTACTTGAGGAAGATACGCGCGCGTACGCCGATGGGCGTCTTGCGCCAGGTCTTGAACGCTTGCGTGGCGGCGGCAACGGCAGCGTTCACCTCGTCAGCCGTGGCGAATGGCACGCGCGCGAGGATGGCCTGTGAGGCGGGATTGACGACATCGCGCCATTCGGTGGTTTGGGATTCGACGAAGACGCCGTCGATCAGCAACTTTACGGTCGCGACATCGGCCGCAACTGAGTCCAGCTTGTTCATGGTCCTGCTCCGTACGCTCACCCGCGAAATGGGTGCTGCGGAGCAGACAAGAGGACCCGGAGCAGCGGGTGGCCGCGCCGTATCAGCCCGTCCGGTTGCCCGCCGCAACACCCGAGGAGGCACCCTAAGGCGCCTGCACAGGCCGGTCTCCGGGCTTGCGAGCGATGCGTACCGCACCACCCCGACACCTTCCCGCGCTAGCGCAGTGGTCTCTCGTCGGGTGTTCTCGCTTACCGTTGCGGGGGCAGCGCCGGAATAGGATCTCGCGATCCGCACCGGCTTCCCGTTTCACCCTGCGCGCCGCGTAAGCGACGACAGGACACCTGTGATCTCCCGAGTGTAGCCGGGTGGCCGAACCGCTCAAGCTGCAGTGCGGTAGAACTCAGCGGCCGACGAGCGCCTGCAGGTGGGCCGGATAACGCTCTCCCTGCAGCGGAATCTTCGAGACCGAGTCGTGGATGTCGCGCAGATCCTCGTCGCTGAGTGCGAGGTCGGCCGCACCTAGGTTCTCTTCCAGTCRATGCAGCTTGGTCGTGCCCGGAATCGGCGCGATCCATGGCTTCTGGTGCAGCAGCCAGGCGAGCGCGATCTGTGCCGGCGTGACGTGCTTCGCGTTTGCGATGGTACCCAGCAGATCGATGAGTGCCTGATTCGCCTTGCGCGACTCCGCAGAGAAACGCGGCACGCTGTTGCGGAAGTCCTTGCTGTCGAAGCTCGTAGCGGCGTCGATCTTGCCGGTAAGAAAGCCCTTGCCCAGCGGGCTGAAAGGAACGAAGCCGATGCCGAGTTCTTCCAGGGTCGGCATCACTTCGGCTTCCGGCTCCCGCCAGAACAGCGAGTATTCGCTCTGCAGGGCCGCCACAGGCTGCACGGCGTGAGCGCGGCGGATGGTCTGCACGCCCGCTTCCGACAGGCCGAAGTGCTTCACCTTGCCTTCGGCGATCAGGTCCTTGACCGCGCCGGCCACCTCTTCGATGGGTACGGACGGGTCGACGCGATGCTGGTAGAACAGGTCAATCACATCGGTGCGCAGGCGCTTCAACGAGGCCTCGGCAACGGCCCTGATGTGTTCGGGGCGACTATTGAGTGCGCCTGGCACACCGCCAACGTCGAAGCCGAACTTGGTGGCGATCACCACCTTGTCGCGGAAGGGGGCGAGTGCCTCGCCAACGACTTCCTCGTTGGTGAACGGGCCGTAGACCTCGGCCGTATCGAAGAAGGTTACCCCGCGCTCGACCGCCGCCCGGATCAGGGCGATGGCCGGTTCGCGTTCGGTGGCGGGGCCGTAGCCGAAGCGCAGTCCCATGCAGCCGAGGCCGATGGCGGAAACTTCGAGGCCGGTCGATCCGAGTTTGCGTGTCTGCATGTCGTGTCCTCTGTGAGCTGACCAATCTAGGGGCCCGGTGCTCACGCGACTAGCCGGTCAAACCGGCTTGGTCTCATAGCCAGAATTCATGAATCGACTCCCAGGGGGTGCCGGAATGGGGCGATTCCTCGCTGTAGCCCAGCACGGGTGTTCCGGATGCTAAAATCCTTGCGCCATTCATGAGTGGGTTTCACGTGTCATGCGCAAGGATCTCCACGACCTCGTCGCTTTCCTTGCCGTTGCCCGGGAAGGCAGCTTCACCCGCGCGGCCGCGAAACTGGACACCACCCAGTCGGCGCTTAGCCACACCATCCGCAAACTCGAGGGCCGTCTCGGCGTGCGCCTGCTCGCCCGCACCACGCGCAGCGTGTCGACGACGGAAGCAGGGCAACGGCTGGTCACCAGCATCGGCCCGATGTTCGATGACATCGAGGCGGAGCTGACGGGTTTGAGTTCGTTCCGCGAGAAACCGGCCGGGGCGATCCGCATCAGCACCTCGGTACACGCCGTGGAAGCCGTACTCGAACCGATGCTGGCGACCTTCCTGCCGCGCTACCCGGATATCCAGGTCGAGGTATCCGCCAACAACGAACTGGTCGACATCGTCGCCGAACGCTACGACTTCGGTATCCGTCTGGGCGGGCAGGTCGGCAACGGCATGATCGCGGTACGCGTCGGTCCGGACTTCCGGATGGTGGTGGTCGCCGCGCCGTCGTATTTCGAACGACGTTCCCGGCCGACCGTGCCGCAAGACCTCACCGCGCATAACTGCATCAACATCCGTCTGCCCACCTACGGCACCTTGTTCCCCTGGGAGTTCGAGAAGGAGGGCCGCGAGATCAAGGTTCGCGTCGAAGGCCAATTGACCCTCAACAGCACGGCGCACATCCTGCGGGCGGCGCGGGACGGCCTGGGACTGGCCTGGGTACCGGAAGATATGGCCCGGTCATACATCGAGGCCGGAGAGTTGATTACCGTGCTGGAGGACTGGTGTGCCCCGTTCCCGGGTTACCACCTCTATTACCCCAATCGTCGGCACATGTCGTCAGCACTTACGCTCTTCGTAGACGCGCTGCGATACCGCGGATTGGCGTAATCTTGCATCAGGCGCGCGACACGCGTGGTAACCCTGACTGAGGAGGCGATATGAGCAAGGGCCTGGATTCAAAGAAGAGCGACAAGAAAAAGCCGGAAAAGACGATGAAAGAAAAGAAAGCCATCAAGGACGAAAAGAAAAAGAACGCCAGGTAACAGCCTGAGTTTTGTGGGAGCCGGCTTTGCCGGCGATGGGGTTCGGGGCAACCCGGCTATCGCCGCTGAAGCGGCTCCCACAGAGAGAGTAAACGTCAGCTCTTTGTAGGAGCCGATTCATCGGCGATAAGGCACGGCTACGTAGCGCGGCCTTATCGCCGATGAATCGGCTCCTACAACGGCTTGTACCGCCTATTTCGCGGCGGCCGCCGTCACGCGCCAGACCGTGTCGCCGACATCGTCCGCGACCAGGATCGCCCCTTCCTTGTCCTGCACCAGGCCCACGGGGGCGCCGAAGAGTTGCTTCTCATCCTTGGAGTAGAAGCCGCTGACCACGGACACGGGTTTGCCGACCGGCGTGCCGTCCTTGAACGCCACGAAGACGACCTCGTAACCGCTCAGCGGTGAGCGATCCCAGCTGCCGTGTTCGCCGATGAAGGCGCCGCCCTGGTAGTTCGCCGGGAGCCCGTTGCTGGCCGACATCAGCAGGCCCAGTGGCGCGACATGCGAGCCGATCGCATAGTCGGGCTTGATCGCCTTGGCGACCATGTCGGGGCGCTGCGGTTTGACGCGGCTGTCCACGTTCTGGCCGTAGTAGCTATAGGGCCTGCCGTAGAACGCTCCTTCCGGTACCGTTGTCATGTAGTCCGGCACTAGGTCGGCGCCGATCTCTTCGCGCTCGTTCACGATTGCCCAGATC
>NZ_JBFUIT010000013.1:0-39099 GCF_056401735.1 Luteibacter sp. P4_D7_3 | reverse complement strand
GGGCAGCTCCGTCGACGCCGTCGGCCATGCCGCTGGTGACCAGAAGGCCACCCACGGCCAGCGCTTCGGCAAAGCGCCTTGCGTTGGCAAGGCCTGGCGCCTGGGCCCGGCGGGCCCCCACGATGGCGACCTGCGGGCGCAGGAGCAGCGACGCGTCGCCTTTGACGAAGAGGGCGGCCGGCGGATCGGGGATAGCCTCCAGTTGCGGCGGGAAATCCTCGTCTGTGCACAGCAACAGACGCTGGTCGTCAGCTGCCAGCCAGGCGAGATCGCGCGCGAGGGTGGCCTCGTCGGGCGCGGCGATCCATCCACGCCCTTCGGCGGTGAGCGAGCCCCCGTGCTGAACCAGCCAGCGCAGCAAAGGGACGGCACCGCCCCGGCTCACCAGGCCCTCGCGCAGGCGACGGGCATTCATGCCCGGGGTACGCAGGAGGATCAGCCACTCACGGAGGTCGTCGGAATCGATCATCCGGCCAGTGTAGAGGCCCGACCCGCTGCCCGCGGAAGTGGAAACGGCCGCCCAGGAGGCGGCCGTTTCATCGTCGTTKCCAGCAAGCCCGCCCCCACTACAGGTAGGCACAGGCCGAGCACGTCACTCGGGAAGGGTGAGCTTGTCGCCCTTCTTGAGCGGACGCAGCGCGTCCATGACCAGGGCGTAGCTGACGTGGTCGAACGTACGGAAGACCATGACATGACCGCCGTATTCGTCGGGCAGCTGCACCTTGGGCGAGGTATCGCGGCGATTGTAGTTGCCGGACACTTCATCGGGGATCTTGTCGCCCTGGGACATCACGGTGAACGTCGTGCCGTTGTCGATGCCGTCCGCCGTACCTGCGGAAATCGAGACCACCTGACGGCTGCCGACACCATTGAGCGCGTCCGTATAGCCGATCACCCGGGGATCCGCCGGCATGGCCTTGGGCGCATGCGGGTAGAAATACGGGTCGTACGGCTTGTCGTCGACCTGCATCAGGCGATCGCCCTTGCGGACCTCGAGGGTCGAATCGACCAGGATCAGGCTGGCAACCTCGCCGTTGGTGGCGATGACCTCGGCGGTACCGATGACGGAGACCTCGACGCCCTGGTCGGTGCCCCGGCCGTTGTGGGTGTCGTGGGCCGTATCCTCGCGCCACGGACCCGGCGCCATGGAGGCGTCGCTGTCGAGCTCGTCGGCCACGAACGAACCGTGCTCACGATTGCCGACATTGTCGATGTTGCCGGTGTCGCCACCGTGGTCACGGAAGCGGTTGGTCGGCCGTACGATCGCCCAACGCTGACCCGGCGCCGCCGAATCGAGGTTCTTGGCGTAGATCTTGTAGCCGGGCGTGCCGCGGAGATGGTTTTCCTCGAACCCGATCAGGTACGGCGATTGCTCGACCGCGTCGGCGTCCATGACACGCATTTCCTTCAGGAACATACGCAGGTCGGCAAGCGGGATGGCCGTGACGGCGTCGCCCTCGGTACGCACCCGCGGCTGGAGGCCGAGATGCGGGTTGCCGCTACCGTTCATGGAAAGGTTGAGCACGTCACCCGGGTAGATCAGGTGCGGGTTCTGGACCTGCGGGTTGGCCTGCCAGATTTCCGGCCAGAGCCATGGCTTGCTCAGAAAGCGCGCCGAAATGTCCCACAGCGTGTCGCCCTTGCGCACCGTATAGGTGTCCGGGTGATTGGGACGGAGCTGGGCCGCGGCGGCATAAACGGCCACGGTAAAAAACATGCCGCCCAGCAGCATGGCGAACTTCTTGATCATGCGGGATTTCCCCCTTCCCCGGTGCTGTCGCGAGTGTAACTGAATCGTTAACGGGCACAATACGTCCGGATGCTCGCCCGGCCCCTGGTGCGCGCGTAGAATACGGGGCCATCCTACAGGGTCGCGCTGCTTGGATTTCGCCGACTTGCCCGCATTTTTCCAGGCAAGACGCGCCACAGTGGCCCGTAAACGTTCAAGGTGACACCGTGTCCACCCTACCCATCCTGGAATTTCCCGACCCGCGCCTGCGCACCGTCGCCGCCCCGGTCACCGTGTTCGACGACGAACTGAAGCAGTTCGTGGCCGACATGTACGAAACCATGTACGCCGCCAATGGCGTCGGCCTGGCCGCCACCCAGGTGAACGTGCACAAGCGCGTCCTGGTCGCGGACATGAGCGACGACCGCGACCAGCCCATGGTGCTGATCAATCCCGAAATCCTCGAGAAGGACGGCCAGCAGGTCTACCAGGAAGGCTGCCTGTCGTTCCCGGGCATCTACGCCGATGTGACCCGCGCGCTGCACGTCAAGGTCCGTGCGCAGGACGCCTCGGGCGCCGAGATCATGGTGGATGTGGAGGGCCCCCTGGCTGTCTGCATCCAGCACGAGATGGATCACCTCGCCGGCAAGGTCTTCGTCGACTACCTCTCGCCGCTCAAACGCGGCATGCTCCTGAAGCGGATGGACAAGCAGCGCAAGGCAAGCGCCTGAGCGCGCCGGTGCGTCCCCTGCGCGTGGTGTTCGCCGGAACGCCCGACTTCTCCGTCGCCTGCCTTGAAGCCTGCCGCGCCAGCGGCGCCGAGGTCGTGGCCGTCTACACCCAGCCCGATCGCCCGGCCGGACGCGGGCGCAAGCTTGCCGCCAGCCCGGTCAAGGCGGCGGCGCTTGCCGCCGGCATCCCCGTGGAGCAGCCGGCGTCGTTCAAGGCGGAAGCCGATCGCGATCGCCTGGCCGCGTATGCGCCCGACCTGATGGTCGTGGTGGCGTATGGCCTGATCCTGCCGCGCAAGGTGCTCGCCATTCCCCGGCTCGGCTGCTGGAACGTGCACGCCTCCCTGCTGCCGCGCTGGCGCGGGGCCGCTCCGATCCAGCGGGCCATCCTGGCCGGTGACGACGAGTCCGGTGTCGATCTCATGCAGATGGAAGCGGGCCTGGATACGGGCCCCGTCCTCATCGAGCGCCGTACCGCCATTGCCGCTGACGAAACCGGCGGCAGCCTGCACGACCGTCTTTCCTTCCTGGGCGCGGACGCCCTTGCGGAGGGTCTTCGCCGCATCATGGCCGGCGAAACGCTGGCCCCACGCATCCAGGCCGAAGCGGGCGTCGAGTACGCCCACAAACTCGACAAGGCCGAGGCCCGGCTGGATTTCCAGCTTCCGGCCATCGCCCTCGAGCGAAAGGTACGGGCGTTCAACCCGTGGCCGGTTGCCGAGGCCGACGTCGCCGGTGAGCGCCTCCGCGTCTGGTCGGCACGCGCACTCGATCTTGCGTCCGGCGCCGAGCCGGGCCAGGTCGTGGCCGCGACCCGCGACGGCATCGACATCGCCTGCGCCGGTGGCACGCTGCGCCTCACGACCGTGCAGCGCCCCGGCGGACGCCCGATTGGCGCTGCCGACTACCTCAACGCCCGGCCGGAACTGAAGCAGGCTGCCTCGTGAATAAGCCGATTTCGGTTCGCGCCCTGGCCGCCGAAGCACTGGCCGACATCGCCTTGCGGGGCCACTCGCTACGCGAGGTGGCCGATCGCGCCTTTCCCCGCCTCCCCGACTCACGCGATCGCGCACTGCTCACCGCCCTGCTCAATGAGGGTGCGCGCTGGTGGCCACGATTCGACGCAGCGATCGACCAGCTTCTGGACAAGTCGATCCGGCGCAACGATCCGGTGATCCACGCGCTCCTCGTCATCGGACTGATCCAGCTGGAAGTACTCGAGTTGCCGGCCTATGCCGCCGTCGCGGCCACGGTGGAGGCCGTGCGCGAATTGCGCCGCCCGCGGCTTGCAGGGCTGGTCAATGCGGTACTGCGGCGCTGGCAGCGCGAACGCGAGACCCTGAATGTGGCGCTGGATGCCACGCCGGCGACGCGTCATGCGCACCCCGCCTGGCTCGCCGACGCGATTGCCCGCGACTGGCCCGGCCAGGCGGAAGAGATCATGGCGGCGGCGAACCAGGAGCCGCCACTGATGCTTCGCGTCAATCGCAACCGCGCGACCCGCGAGGAAGTCATCGGCCGCCTGACGGGCGCCGGCCTCACGGTCGAACTTCATCCCTGGCTGGCCGATGCCCTGGTATTGCCGCACAGTACCGAAGTCACCCGCCTTCCCGGCTTTACTCAAGGCGACTTCGCGGTTCAGGACGGCGCCGCCCAGGTACCTGCGGATCTTCTCGACCTTGCCGATGGCCAGCGTGTGCTCGATGCCTGCGCCGCGCCTGGCGGCAAGGCCTGCCACGCACTGGAGCGGGCGAATGTCCGCCTGGTCGCCGTCGAATCCGAAGCGAAGCGGGTCCCGCGGATACGCCAGAACCTCGAGCGCCTCGGCCTGCGGGCTGAGGTGATCGTGGGCGACGCGGGAGATGCCTCCGGCTGGTGGGACGGCAAGTCGTTCGACCGGATCATGATCGATGCGCCGTGCTCGGCGACAGGCGTTATCCGCCGCCGGCCGGACGTCCGCCTGCATCGACGCGGCGCGGATATTCCCACGCTGATCGCCCAGCAGGAACGCATCCTGGCCGCCTGCTGGGACCTGCTGGTCCCTGGCGGCCGTCTGCTTTACGTGACCTGTTCCATCCTCCGCGCCGAGAACGAAGGCGTCGTCGGAGCGTTCGTCGCCAGCCGGACTGATGTGGATGTCATGCCGTTAGCACTGCAAGCGGGTCGTGCCGCCGGTATCGGCTGGCAGATTCTCCCGGGCGAAGGCGATCTCGACGGCATGTACTACGCCTTGCTGCGTAAGCGGTGATGTAACATCTCAGGTAATTCGCATGGAAGTTATGCATGACTGCAGCCACTTCGGCCGCTGATCCGACACGTTCCTGGCGAACGCTTCTCCTGAGCGCTCTCGTGGCGATCATTCCGATTGCCGTGTCCGTTCCCTGGAAGGCCAAGGCCTTGCCGATCCTGGCGTTGGTGATCACGGGCGCCTTCCTGCTGGTGTCGCGCGCGGACACCCGTCTGCGCTACCGGGTGGCGTGGACGATCGTCGCCATTTGCCTGCTGCGTTTCGCCTATGCCGTTTTCAATATCGGCTTCCACCACCTGGGCTGGAACGAGCTCGACCTTCCCGCGCAGACCCTGGTGTTCCTCGTCACCGCAGCGGCATTTACCGGGCGCCTGCATTGGCGCGGCATCTGGACGTTCTTCGCGGTGACCACGCTTGTGCTCGGTGGATCGTGCATCGTCCAGCACCACCTCATGGGCGTGGAACGCGCTTACGGAATCAACGGCGGCGAGTGGAGCGCCATCGAGTTCACCATGGTCACGCTGTGCATGACCCTGTTCTCGATTATCCGGTTGATGGAGCCACGGATCGTGGCAGGCGAGCGCTGGTTGCACGCCATCGCCATCGCCGTGGGCGTCTACGGGGCGATCCTGACCCAGAGCCGCGGCCCGATGCTGGCCTTCATACCTTCCCTGCTCATTGTCATCGCGGTGCACGTGCGCCGTACCGGGCAGTGGCGTGGTGCGCTGATCTTCGTAGGCGTGCTGGTCGTCGGGGTCGCGACCACCACGACCGCGCTGGACCACCAGGTGATCCAGCGGTTCAGCCAGGTCAGCAGCGAGATGTCCACCTTCAGCAAGGACAACAACGTCGGCGCGGTTCGCGAGCGCATGGCGATGTGGCAGTCCGCCTGGGACGCGTTCAGCGAGCATCCCATCGCGGGCGTCGGCGTGGATCAGTTCGGCGCGTACACCCGCGCCCGCATCGCCGATGGCGAAGCCAACCAGGCCATCGCCAAATATGACCATCCGCACAACGAATACCTGGAGGCGGCAGCCACCGGTGGCATACCGTCGCTGATCATCGTGCTGCTCCTGTTCGCCCTGCCGGCGGTCCACTTTGTCCGTCGCCTCGGTGACCGGGACGAATGGGTGGCGACCCTGGCCACGGCCGGCCTCGCAGTGGTCACGATGTACGTGCTTTCGGCCATGACCGACAACGTGTTCTACCGGGCCATGCCGCATTCGTTCTTCCTGTTCCTCGTGCTCGGCTTCGTCATGGCCACGGCACTGCCGTCGGCCGGACGACGCGACGCCCTCGCGAGCGCCTGACCGTGCGCATTCACCTGCTCGCCTGGGACAACCAGCGCGGCCTATCCCACGACATCCGCGTCGTCGAAGACGCCCTGCGCGAGCTCGGTCACGAGGTCACCGTTTCCCGCCTGGGCTCGCGCCGGCATGACGGTGCCTGGAAACTTCGCAGCATGCGCTTGCGCATGCTGTTGGGCGCCCCCCGTTTCGACATCAACCTCTCGCTCGAACATGTGCGCCCCGCGAGTTTCGGACTGGCGCGCCGCAACCTGCTGATGCCCAATCCGGAATGGGTATCGGCGCGCGGCCGGCGCTACCTGGAGCGATATGACGCCCTGCTGACCAAGACCCACGAGGCCACACGGATCTTCACCGACCTTGGCCTGCGCGCGCTGGAAGTCGGCTTTCGCAGCCGCGACCGTTACGACGCCACGGTCCCGCGGGATGCCAGCGGGTTTCTCCACGCCGCGGGCTCGAGCCAGCTTAAAGGAACGACACGGCTGATCGAGGTGTGGAAGCGCCACCCGGAGTGGCCCATGCTCACCGTGCTTCGCGGTGGCCCCACGGCCGAAGATGAAGGCGGCGCGACCAACGTGCGCATCGTGCGCGAACACCTGCCGGATGCCGAGGTGCGCCGCCTGCAGAACGCGTGCGCGTTTCACCTGTGCCTGTCGCAAACCGAAGGCTGGGGCCACTACCTGGTCGAGGCGATGAGCTGTGCCGCCGTCGTACTGAGCTGCGATGGCGCGCCGATGAACCAGATGATCGACGCCAGCCGCGGCTTGCCCGTGCGGGCGACCGAAGGCGAGGCCTTCCACCTCGCACGCACGTGGCAGTTCGACGAATCCGCGCTCGAGAAAGCGGTGGAACGTGCGATCGCTATGTCCGCCGCGGAGCGGGAGACGCTCGGCGCCAATGCGCGTCGCTGGTACCTCGACAACGAGGCTAGCTTCACCGCGCGCCTGGGTGCGGCGCTGGACGCTTCACGCTGAATCGGGGCGTGCGTCCGGTGGCGGCGTAGCGAACTCCGCCAGATGCTGGTCCACACCGATCTCACACCGAACCAGGCCGAGCCGTCGCGTTTCGTCGAGGATGCGGTCGTTCGGGTTATCGACGATGTTCTTCCGTGTGCGGTGGTACAGGTGCGTGGCGAGGGCGCTGAAGCGCAGGTCACGACGCTGCAGACCGGCATGGAACGCACGCGTGACCAGCTCGGTATCCTCACGGCCCCAACCGGTCATTCCTTCGTTGAACCCGTTCAGCGCAAGCAGGTCCTCGCGCCAGAAGCCCATGTTGCAGCTCTTGATGCCGCGCGTTTTCTGGCTTGGTTTCGCGTACCAGCGCGCCAGCCACGGCATGCGCAAGGTATGGCGACGACGCTCGATGCCCGGCGTGAAAAACGTGGCGCGGACGGATTCGTCGGCGAGCATGCGGCGGGTCAAGGCTTCGTCGCTGAGGACGCGCGAACCTTGCACGTAGCAGCCCCGTGCCGCGAAGGCTTCGTGGTCGGCGACGAAATGCGGCTCGGCCACCATGTCGCCGTCCAGGATGATGATGTAATCGCCCGAGGCGGCGGCGATGGCGCGATTGCGCGCGCGGCTCATGCGCGCACCGTCGTCGGGTTGCCAGAGGTGCACCAGTCGCACCGGGAACGTCGCGGCCACCCGCTCGATAACGCGACGCGTCTCGTCGGTCGAACCATCATCGGTAACGATGACCTCGTCGGGCAGGCGGGTCTGCCGGGCCAGCGATTCGAGCACGCGCTCGAGAGCGGCGGGCCAGTTGTAGGTGATGATGGCGACGGTCATACGCATGGAGGCAAAGGATAACGGGAACGCCTTAACCCTGCCCGGTCCGGGCCCGCGGGCGATTCGGTTAGACTTTCCCGATGGCGAGCCTCCCCCTGACCCTTGTAGTGATCACCTATAACGAGGCGCATACGATCGCCCGCTGCCTGGACAGCGTGCCGTTTGCGGCCGAAAAGGTGGTTGTCGACAGCGGCAGCACCGACGACACCGTGGCGATCGCACAGGCGCACGGGGCGCGCGTGGTTCACCAGGACTGGCTCGGCTTCGGGCCGCAACGAAACTTCGCCACCACCCAGGCCAGCCACGACTGGCTGCTTGCCCTGGATGCCGACGAATTCCTCTCGCCGGAGCTCGCCGCCGAGCTGGAAGCGGCCTTGCCCGCCCTCCAGGCCAGTGCGGACGCTGCGGCCTTCCTGCGCCGACGCACCATCTACATGGGCGCACCGATGCGCTGGTACCGCCCGGCGATGGGCGAGAAGATGGCTCGCCTGTGGCACCGCGGTCGCGCCCGCTGGACGGATGCGCGCGTGCACGAGTCGCTGCGTTTCGACGGCCCCGCACGTACGCTTCGCGCCCCGTTCGACCACGTGAACAACCCCAGCCTGGTCGAGAAACAGCTGAAGGTGCTGCGTTATTCCGAACTGAAGTGCCGCGACTGGTCCGACAAAGGCAAGTCGCCGCGCATGTGGCAGACGCCGTTTGTCTTCATGCTCGCCTTCATCAAGGATTATGTCTTCCGCCTCGCGATGTTCGACGGCTGGCGCGGATTCATCATCGCCCAGACCGCCGCCAGCTACGCGGTTTACAAGCGCATGCGTTACTACGAAATGCGGCACAACCCTGCCTCGCGTGAATCCGCCGCCACGGCCCTGCACCGTCACGGCCTGGACCGTGGCTCGGAAACCTCCACATGAAGAAGCACTACCTCCTCTACGGCTCGGAGCGCTACGCGCTGGCTATCCTGCGCCCGCTGCAGGACGCCATCCGTGCACGCGGCGACGAGGCGGCGTGGTTCTTCGACGGCCCCGGCGGCGAAGACCTGGTGGCCGGCGAGACCTGGCTGCGCACGACGGAAGAAGTGCGCCGGTTCAATCCGATCGCGGTGGTCACCTCGAGCAATGCCGTGCCGCATTTCTTTCCGGGCGTGAAGGTGGAGACCTTCCACGGCTTCAATGCCGGCAAGCCCCGGCACATTTATATCCGCGGTTTCTTCGACCTTTACTGCACCACCGGTCCGAAGGACACGAAGGCCTTTGGCGACATCGCCGCGCAGATGGGCCATTTTGCGGTGAAGGAAACCGGCTGGCCCAAGCTCGACCCCTTCATGGGCGAGATGGGCGCGCGACCGGTACCTCCGCTGCGCCAGCCGCCAGTCATCCTCTATCACTCCACGTTCTCGCCTTCGTGGAGCGCCGCGGAGATCCTCTACGACAAGGTCCGTGAGCTCTCGCGCGACGGCCGCTACCGCTTCATCGTCACCTTCCACCCGAAGATGAACCCGGAAACCACGGCCAAGTACCGCGCACTGGCGAACGAGCATCTGCGCTTCGCCGACGACGACAATATCCTCGACCTGTTCGGCCAGGCGGACATGATGTGCTCGGACACCTCGTCGGCGCTGAGTGAGTTCCTGCTCACCGGCAAACCGGTGGTGACCTTCAAGAACCGGGCGCCCGGTCCGCAGCTGATCGACATCGACGCCCCGGAGCAATTCGAACCGGCCATCGAGCGCGCACTGGCCCGTTCGCCTGAGCTGATGAAGGCCATCGACGACTTCGGAGCCAGCATCCACCCCTACCGCGACGGCAAATCCAGCGAGCGGGTGCTCGATGCGATCGACCAGTTCATTGCCGAAGGCGGGCGTAACCGGCGGCGTAAGCCCCTCAATCTGTGGCGCAAACTGAAGATCCGACGACGCATCGGCTATTGGGGCCCGGCCTGACCGGCCGGGGCGTCCACGTTCTGGCGACGACCGGGGCGGTAGGAGTGGAGTCAGCCATTCCCCTGACCGTACGTTTAGAATTCATGATCCTTCAACGGTGACGACGCCCTTGTCCAATAGCGCCTATATCCGCTCGGAACATCTTCGTGCCCTCTGGCCCTGGCTGCCGCTGTGGTCGGTGATGGCCCTGCTCGCCATCTTCTCCCACGGCCCGATGCCGATGTTCTCCACGCGGACCCTCGCCGTGGCATGGGAGATGTGGGCGCACGGCCATTGGCTGGTGCCGCACATCAACGGCGATCCGTATAGCGAGAAAGTCCCCCTGCTGTTCTGGATGATCCATGCGGGCTGGGCCGTCTTCGGCGTCAACGACGTATGGCCGCGAATCCTCGAAGTGATCTTTGGCGGCGCGCAGTTGGTGCTGGCGTCCGTCCTCGCCAGCCGGCTGTTTCCCACCCGCCCCTGGGTCGCCAAAGCCACGCCGTGGCTGTTGATGGCCTTTGCGTATGCCTTCCTGTTCGGCCTGCAGATCATGTACGAGGTGCTCCTCGTGGTCTGGGTGCTGGCGGCCCTGCTCTGCCTCACCCCCACGACCACCCGCGCCGAGCCACGTTGGTGGCTGTTCGGCCTGATGGTCGGCCTCGGCCTGCTGACCAAGGGGCCGGTGATGGTGGTGCACGTTCTGTTCCCGTTCCTGCTCGGACCGCTGTGGAACACCTGGGCACGCGACAACCGCGCGCGCTGGTACGGTTTCGGCGTGCTCGGCCTGTTGCTGGGCTTCGCCATCCTGCTGGCCTGGGCGATTCCCGCCGGCCAAGCCGGCGGCGAAGCGTATCGCCAGCGCCTGTTCTTCACGCAGACCGCCGGACGCGTGGTGTCTGAACGTACCCAAGGCCTGCAGAATCATGCGCGGCCGGCCTGGTACTACCTGATCTACCTGCCGGTCATCGTGTTTCCGCTGAGCGGCTGGCTGCGCGGCATCGTGGCGTTGCCGATGACGCTGTTCCGCCGCCCCTGGCGCGTGGGTGTGGTTGCGGCGCTGGTTGTCGCCGGCGTCGCCTTGCTCCTGTTGCTGGTTTCAGCAGCGGTCCCGCCGGTTGACGCACACGCGGACCAGATCCGCCGGGTGGTGGACCGGATCCTGCTGGTGCTGGTGCTGGTTCCCCTGTTCGTGGCGCTGGTGCGCCAGCCGCTCGAGTCGGGCCTGCAATTCCTCGTCGCCTGGTTGCTGCCTGCCCTGCTGACCTTCTCGCTGATCGGTGGCAAGCAGCTCTACTACCTGCTCCCCGAGCTGGCTGGCGTGACCATGCTGGTGGCGGCCGCCGTGGCCGACCTGCGCGAACGCCACAAGGGACTCGCTTCGAGCTACGCCCTCGGCACGTGGCCGCTATCGCTCGGCGCCTTCCTGCTTGCCATCGTCCTGTTCGTGATGCCGGCGGTGGTGCCGACGCGCTTCCCCGACAACATCTGGCTGATGGGTATGGCGCCCTTCTCGCGCTTCTTCGGGGTGATCTTCGTCGTCCTCGGGGCCTTGCTCCTGCTTCGTGGCCGCGGCGAAATGCGCCGGCTGGCCTTCGCCGGACTGATCGGCACGGTATCGCTCAATGCCTTGTTCACCCTGGGCCTGTGGTATCGCTACGATCTCGCGCCAGCGTCGGCCTTCCTGGCCCAGGCCGACGCGGCCGGCCACCCCATCGGCAATCTGGGTACCGAGTACAACGGCCAATATCACTTTGCCGGCCGCTTGATGCACCCCATCGCGCGCCTCAACGAACTGCCCGGCGCCGCGGCGCAGAACGATGACGACGATGATGACGCCGCCGTCCATGACGGCGACAGCCTCGACGACTTCGCCAGACATCATCCCGACGGCCTCGTGGTGACCTACGCCAAGCATCCGCCGGCCAATGCCTTCCGCTTCGCCCGGCTGATCCAGCCTTCGCGCACTAGCTGGCTGATAATCTGGGACGCCGCCACGCTGAACGCGCTGCACATGGACCGTGTGCCGCCCGAGCCGAAGCAGGCGACGCTGCTTTATCCGCAGGATTACTGGCGCACGCGGACCGCGGCGCGATGACCGACCCCCTCGTTGAACGATTACGCGCCCAGATCGGCGGCGTTCGCGACGGGGCCTTGTTGCGCTTCTCCATCGGCAACGCGCATCTGGGCGATGGCGCCTATGCCGAGGCTGCCACCGCCTTCCGCGAAGCGCTGGGCTTCGATCCCGCCTATTCCGCGGCCTGGAAACTGCTGGGCAAGGCGCTGCTGGCGAAGGACGACGAGGCTGGCGCCGCGGAGGCCTGGCGGCAGGGCATTACCGCGGCGACGGGCCGCGGCGATATGCAGGCGGCCAAGGAGATGACCGTCTTCCTCAAGCGCCTTTCGCGGAACGATTGATCCAGTACGGATTGCGACCGGACGCGTTGAAGCGCTTGTAGTGCCACTGGTACTGCGTGAAGGCGCGTTCAGCACACTGCTGCACACCGCGATTGAGCGCGGCGCAGGCCACGCCGAGGTCGGTACTGTCGATTCCTTCAGGAGCCGGCAGGACGTGGATGCGGAACCCGGCGCCCTCGGGCAAGCGCTCGGCGAAGCTGAATAGCACCGTGGCGCCCGTGCGCGCCGCCAGCCTTGGCAAGAGCACCATGGTTAAGGCTTCCTCGCCGAAGAAAGGCGCGAACACACCCTCGCCTTCGCGCGGCCGCTGGTCCGGCAGGATGCCAACGGTGCCCCCGGCGGCAAGACGCTTGAACAGCGTGCGGACCCCGGCACCTTCGGCCCGCACCTGCTCCGGCGCGAGCTTGCCGCGTACCTTCCTGAGCAGCCCTTCGATCGCCTCGATACGTGGCGGCCGGTAAAGAATAGCCATGGGGGTCTTGCTGCAGAGCCAGTAATTGAGTAACTCCCAGCAGCCGAGATGGGGGGCGGCGATGATCACGCCCTTGCCCGACGCCAGCGCGGCGTCGAACAGTTCCCCCCCCACGACCTCGCGGACCAGACCGAGCGAACGGTCGGCACCGGCGCCCCAGATGGCGGCGACCTCGGTCACCGACTTACCGGCCTCTTCCATCGTCTCTTCCAGGAGCGCGGCCCGTTCAGCGTCAGTCAGTTCGGGACGGGTCAGGCGCAGGTTCACGGCGGTGACATGGGTGCTGTGCGAGTGGGCACGCAACGCACGCCGGCCCATCCAGGCGCCGACCGAGTGCACGGTCCGCAGCGAAAGAAGGCTGACCAGCCGGAGCAGGAGGTAAAGGAGGTAGATATCGGGACGCATCCGGAGAAGTGTACCGCCGCGTGCCAGCCTCCTTTAAGCTTGGCCGCCATCCGCCGTTAGCCTTCCCATGATTGCAGTGATCCAGCGTGTGGAGTCCGCACGTGTCGATGTCGAGGGAGAAACCGTGGGTGCCATCGGCGCCGGCCTGCTCGCGCTGGTCGCGGTCGAGCCGGGCGACGGTGAAGCCCAGTGCGTCCGCATGCTCGAGCGCCTTCGCGGTTACCGTGTGTTCTCCGACAGCGAGGGGAAAATGAACCTCAGCCTTGCCGATACCGAGGGCGGCCTGCTCCTGGTCAGCCAGTTCACCCTCGCCGCGGATACGCGCAAGGGCATGCGCCCCAGCTTCACCACGGCCGCGCCCCCGGCCGAAGCGAGCCGCTGGTACGACCGCCTGGTCGAGCTGGCCCGCGCCGCCCACGGCCCGGGGGTGGAAATCGGACGCTTCGGTGCCCATATGAAGGTACATCTCATCAACGACGGTCCGGTCACCTTCCGCCTGGAGGTGCGCTGAGGCGTCCTTACGAGGGTCCATGGCCCTTTTCCTCCTCATCGCGACGCTGACGCCCGGCCGGAAACGGCCATATGGCGCGATTCTTGCGTCCCCTCGATGAGCCCGATCCACTTGAAAACTGGTCAAAAAATCATCAAATGACTATACTGATCGGTTCCTGTAACCCGCGGCGGTCGGCATGACTAATAAAGCTCACGAGCAGCAGTCTGAAATCAAACAGCTCATCTCCAAGGGTTTGGAGCAGGGCTACCTGACCTACGCGGAAATCAACGATCACCTGCCCGACGACATCGTCGATCCGGAGCAGATCGAAGACATCATGGCGGTGCTCAAGGGCGTCGGCATCGAGGTGCATGATTCCGCGCCCGACACCGACACCATTTCCGACGGCGCTGCGCCGGGTTCCAGCACGGATGACGAATCCGCCGCTGAAGAAGCCGTGGCCCTGCTGTCGGCCGTCGACGCCGAAGTCGGCCGCACGACGGATCCCGTGCGCATGTACATGCGCGAGATGGGTACCGTCGAGCTGCTGACCCGCGAAGGCGAAATCGCCATCGCCAAGCGCATCGAGGAAGGCCTCAACCAGGTCCAGACCGCGCTGGCCAGCTTCCCCCTCACCATCCAGCTGCTGCTCGAGGAATACGACCAGCACGTGGAAGGCAAGCGCCGCCTGAGCGAAATCCTGGCTGGCTTCACCGACCTCGAGGAAGCCGCGGACGCCGCCAAGGCTGAAGCCGCCGAGGCCGCCGAAGCTGCCGCCGCCGAAGCCGATGGCGAGGAAGAGGAAGAAGTCGAGGGCGCGCCGGTCGCCGAGGAAGAGGAAGCCGGTCCGACCGGCCCCGATCCGGAAGAAGTGAAGCGCCGCATGGAAGAGCTGCGCTCGCTCCATGGCAAGTTCCAGAAGACTGCGCCCAAGGCCGAGATCAACGACAAGAAGCTCGCCAAGATCCGCGAGCAGATGTCGGAAGCCTTCCTCAACCTGAAGCTCCCGTCGGCGCTGATCGACAGCTTCGTGCGCAAGCTGCGCGAAGTGGTGAACGACATCCGTCACCACGAGCGCGTGCTCATGGACATCTTCGTCAAGCAGGTGAAGATGCCGCGTGCGGAGTTCCTCAAGAGCTTCCCGTCGAACGAAGGCAACCTCGAGTGGGCCGCCGAACTGGGCCGCAAGCGCCAGAAGTGGTCGCCGAACATCAAGAACTACCGTGAAGTGATCGACGGTGAACAGGAGAAGCTCGCCGCTATCGAGCGCACCCTGTACCTGCCGCTGACCGACATCAAGGAAATCAATCGCGCCATGTCCGTCGGCGAGGCGAAAGCCCGTCGCGCCAAGAAGGAAATGGTCGAGGCCAACCTGCGCCTGGTCATCTCCATCGCGAAGAAGTACACCAACCGCGGCCTGCAGTTTCTCGACCTCATCCAGGAAGGCAACATCGGCCTGATGAAGGCCGTGGACAAGTTCGAATATCGCCGCGGCTACAAGTTCTCGACGTACGCGACGTGGTGGATCCGTCAGGCCATCACCCGCTCGATCGCCGATCAGGCTCGCACCATCCGTATTCCGGTGCACATGATCGAAACGATCAACAAGCTCAACCGCATCTCCCGCCAGATGCTCCAGCAGTTCGGCCGCGAGCCGACGCCGGAAGAACTGGCCAAGGAAATGGAGATGCCGGAAGACAAGATCCGCAAGGTCCTGAAGATCGCGAAGGAACCGATCTCCATGGAAACCCCGATCGGCGACGACGAAGATTCGCATCTTGGCGACTTCATCGAAGACACCAACGCCAGCTCGCCTGTCGAGTCGGCGACCGAAACGGGTCTCATGGAAACCGTGCGCGACGTGCTCGCTGGTCTCACCCCGCGTGAAGCCAAGGTACTGCGCATGCGCTTCGGCATCGACATGAACACGGATCACACGCTGGAAGAAGTCGGCAAGCAGTTCGACGTCACCCGCGAGCGCATCCGTCAGATCGAAGCCAAGGCCCTGCGCAAGCTGCGTCACCCGAGCCGCTCGGAGACCCTGCGGTCGTTCCTCGATATCGATTGATTGGTTTTGACATCTGGTTAGACGAAAACGCCCGCGCAAGCGGGCGTTTTCTTTTGGCCCCATGAAATTTATCGAACTATCAATAACTTATTTTTTTCAGGCATCTTTCAGACGTCAACCCCGTCTGTTCAGTTCTTTACTCTGTTCGCGTTACGTGAACATAATTAATTATTGAACACGGAGCCGCCCCATGAATGAAGATGAGCTCATCCATTGTGCCGTTGCCGCAGTCCGGGTGACGACCGGCCTCGACTTCTCGGTAGTCGCTGCCGAGGCGACGAGTGTTGCCCAGAAGGGCTACAGAACCGACGCATTCCTGGATCTGGATCTTCCGGACGGGCACAGGCGTTTCATTGCCGAATGCAAGTCGCGGGTCGACAGGACATCCATGCTCTTGCAGGTGAAGTCCCAACTGGACGCCGTTCGGTCAACCGCTTTGCCCCTCTTGGTCACGCATCGCATGTCCGCCAACATGCTGGACCAGTGCCGACAGATCGGACTGAATGTCATCGATGCGACGGGAAACTGCTACCTCGAGGACAAGGGTCTCTTCGTGTTCGTCAAAGGCAACAAGCTACCTGATGACGCGCCAGGCGTACCGACCGATTACCGCGGTGGCACCAGCTATGGATCGCTCCGCCTCATCTTTGCCCTGATCTGCAAGCCCGAACTGCTGGGGGCGTCGTACAGGGAACTGGTCAGCGTCTCAGGAATTTCCCTCGGCTCAGTCGGCTGGATCTTCAACGATCTCGAATTACGAGGGCTCGTTTCGCAACGCGACGGCAACAAGCGACGCCACTTTCTGGACCTGCCTCGTCTTCAGGAAGAATGGGCAGCCAATTACACCCACAAACTGAAGCCTCGACTCAAAACACAGCGGTTCAGCGCCCCAGAAACCGTAGCGAACTGGTGGCAGCGAGCGACAAGCTTTCGGGGTGATTTCTTGTGGGGCGGCGAAGTAGCAGCCGCTATTCTAGACGGACACTTGAAGCCGATTACAGCGACGCTCTACACGAAGCGACACTGGGACAAGACGGCCATCGCAGGGCTTGTCCAGCAACACAAACTCCGCGCCGACCACGAGGGCACAATCGAGATTGTCGAATCGTTCTGGAGCTTCGACAACGAGCAGACGGCACGCGGACTCGTACCATCGTTATTGATTTATGCAGATCTGCTCGCGCTTCTGGATCCGCGAGCCGCCGAAGCAGCCGACGAACTCAGGGAACGTCATCTTCATCATGCGTAAGTTGCCGAAAGATCGCCCCCTCGACCCGCTAAGTCTCGATATTCTCAGAGCCRTAAACTCAAGTGCACACGCGTTGAATGTACCCGTCATGCTCGTGGGGGCAACGGCGCGGGACATCATGCTTACGTTCCTGCACGACATTCCTGCTCGCAGGGCCACTGAGGACATGGACTTCGCTTTGGCCGTACCCAATTGGGAAGCATTCGAAAACGTGGCGCGGGCGTTGACTGACGACCCCAGGTTCACCATGGACAAATCTATGGCCCACCGCATCTTATTCCGCTACTCGGACACACTGCCTTCTCGGAGTGTCGATGTCGTCCCCTACGGAGCGGGGGTCGGCGGCGAGGTTTTTCGCTGGCCAAAGAACGACGACATCGAAATGAACGTGGCTGGTTACGAAGATGCGGCGAGAGCTGCTGAGTTAGTTGGGCTTGCGTCGGACTTAAATTTTCACGTGGTGACCTTGCCCGGCCTCACCTTGCTCAAGTACTTCGCATGGGTTGATCGCCGAACCACAACGAACAAAGACGCCTTCGATTTAGCCCTCATACTTCGTCAATATGGAGACGCAGGCAACCACGAGAGACTGTTTGGCGAAGCCATTGAACTCCTGGGTGCGGTCGAATTCGATCTGGACCGGGCATCACCCAGACTGCTTGGGCGGGATGTTGCAGGGCTCTGTTCCGGCGCGTCCCATGAGCGCCTGGCATCGCTACTTGCGGACTCTCGACTCATGGACGCGCTAGCGCTAGACATGGTTCGGGCCAGGGGCACCGATTCGACCGATGTCGGGCAGGCGCTTATCGGCGAGTTTCGAGCGGGCTTTCATTAGCGTTTGACTGGATCGGTAACGACACCTGGTTAGCTGAGAACGCCCGCGTAAGCGGTCGTTTTCTTTCGGTGGGGCTGTCGCCTGGCCGGGCCTTGGCAAGCCTTGCAGCCATGCGGTGTAATGCTGGCCAGGGATCAGGGGGTACATCGTTATGGATATGTCACGCAGGCACGCCGATGGCCTCGCTCAGGCGCGCCGCGCACTCCTGTCCAGGGGTCTCGACGACGAGAAGCTGTCGAGATGCATCTGTAAAGAACCAGCGGATCGTCCGTCCTCGACTCGGTGACGCTCGCCCGGTCCAAGGGCTGTCGCTTCGACACGTCCGCTTGCCCGCGGGGAAAAGACGAGACGACCTACAGGATCGTCGTGCCGATTATCTTTTCGCTCGGACTTGGCAAGACTTTCTAGGGTGCTCGAACGGACGGGAGAAGGCTCAATGGATGGTTTGTCGGCTAAAGACATCGTTGGCGTGATCCTGGGGATCGTCTTCCTCGTGGTGATTGTGTATGCGCGTGGAACTTCGTCTCGAAGGCAACCCAAGGACACGTTTTTCAACTGCTGGCGCTGTAAGGCACTCACGCCGCACAACCAGCGCACGATTGAAGCGTGGCGTAACGAGAAGACTCACTTCTTCTGTGGGGCCTGCCATACGAAGTGGCTGCAATCGCATCCCGTGCCGCCTGCACAGGCACGGCCGGCCAAAGAGTACAGACCACGAAGGAGGTCGAGTCCCGTGGCAACTCTCGTGGTGCTCGGGGCCCTCATCGTGATCAGCGTTCTCGCTCGTTCGTGCTCATAAGGATTCAGACACCATGCGCATCGCACAACTCCTCTTTGGCGACTCTCCGGCCGCCTTTCCGACCGACCTCTCGCTGGACGAGTCGATCCGTCGCTTGTCTTCCGTCGTGGAGAAAGATGGCTTCCTCTCGGGCCTCCGCACGCACGAGGGGCAACGTGTCTTCGGGAAAGTCGCCCAACAACGCGTACGGCTGACATGGATGACGCCCTTTATGAGCAACGTTTTTCGGCCGCGTTTTGTCGGTCGCTTCGAAGCCTTAGGCGATAAGACGGTGTTGCTGGGAAAGTTCGGCGTCGTGCCCGTGGTAAGGGCCTGGGCTTGTGTCATCGCGATGGTTGGCATGCTTGGCGCGGGCATCGTTGTCTCTCAAGCGAACCCCGGCGTGTACCCACGTCCCGTCCTGGTGCTGGTCGCGGTCGGCGTCAGCATGGGTGGGTTCGTCGCGGTTCGCCTGTCCCAATGGCTGACCGGTGGCGTTCGACGGGAGCTGGCATCGTTCATCACCTCAAGCCTGTCCAGCAAAGACTGAAGATCGGCACCGTGTTCCGATGGGGATGGATATTCGCAATTTCTTGCGATCTAATGCTCACCGGGGAATCAACAGGGAACCACCGGGATGAAATGGATCTTCCGCCTCGTCGTGCTCGTCATCGTCGTCTATGGCGGTCAGGCCGCCCTACGCCAGATCACTCTGGCCCACGAGCGTTACGAGGCTCGCCAACACGTACAAGCGCAGCTTGATGCCCTCCCGGTCGCCCAACGGCGCAAGGCTGCACTCGAGGTCTATCTGAGCTTCTATTGGTCGGGCGCGAACCTGCTGCCCGCCGTCTGCAGGAAGGAAGGCATCGACCTGTCCGACTATGCGAGGAACTACGCGAACCGATACGCCGCTGAGCACGATCGTGTTCGTGCTGCCTACAGTCGCTTGGGCGGGAGCGAGCAGGCGCTCATCAACGCCCTCTCGGCGGACAGCAGCGACACGATGAAGAAGGCGCTGCTACGTGCTGCCGATATTTCGCAAAGTGGCGACAGCATGGCCGACGGTTGCCGGGCCATCCTGAAGAAGCAGGACAAGATTCTGGACAGGATGAATTTTCCCGAAGCGCTTCCCTACGTGTGGAGCGTCGCCGACGTTCCCTGACGCACTCATCGTGTTCGCCGGCGAATTCACCAACGTTTTCGGCAAGGGCCTGGTCGCCTGGCTATGGGATTGCCTGTTGCCGTGGGTCTCGATCGCCCTCGTGATCGGACTGCCTCTTCTTCGACGTGAGTGGTGGCATCACGCTGGCAAGCGGCATGGTTCGATCATGGGTGTTCTATCGTCGAACCAGACCAGAACGAGCTTGATTCCGACAAGCCCATGCCGATGCTAAGGCAACGCCCACCTAAGCGGGCGCTGCCGTCAGAGATGCCGCATAGGCCTCAGCGATGGTAGGCCGGGTGATACGCCGGATGGTGGCGCGGCGGCGGACGGTGGTACGGGCGGTGGTGATAGGCACGGTGGTGATAGTGGTGATGCACCGGACGGTGATGGACCGGGTGATGCACGACGACCACGCGACGCGACTGCGCCATCGACAGTGCCGGCAGCGCCAGCGCCGCAACAGCCAGCGCAACGGAAATGACAAGCTTCTTCATAGAACCCCCTTGCTTGGTGGAAACCAGGCAAGAATGGCTGAAGCGTCCTGAACTTGCGACCTCCGGGCGCCGGGCCTCATCACGCTTCCTTGCCTCACCGTGTGGGTGTGCGCCCATCGTCGAATCGGCATCCATTGGTTACACTTGGCGCCGCGCAAGGGCCTATAGCTCAATGGTTAGAGCAGAGGACTCATAATCCTTTGGTTCCAGGTTCGAGTCCTGGTGGGCCCACCAAGCGCGCTGTGCCATGGCTTTTGACCTGGCTGGTACGCGCCAACAGTCTCCAGGCAGCCATTTTTCACAACAGTGCATTGTGGAATGTCGCCATTTCGCCCGGGGTAGGCGGCAACMATGTTGGTTGCTCATCAACTCTCCCGAGGCTCGAAAATGACCAGGCAAGCGCTTATTGTCGTCGACATCCAGAACGACTATTTCCCCCGTGGCAAGTGGATTCTTGAAGGCGTAGAAGCCACTGCGGACAATGCGGCACGGATCATTGCAGCCGCCCGCCGGAACGGCGACCTTGTCGTCCATATCCGCCATGAAACGCTGGCCGAAGGTGCCCCGTTCTTCGTCCCCGGGACGGATGGCGCGGAACTGCACGCGAAGGCCATGAACCTTGCCGATGAAACCGTGATCGTGAAGCACTTCATGAATCCGTACCGCGAAACGCCGCTCAAAGCGATGCTGGACAGCCGCGGCATCGAGAACGTCACGGTGGTCGGCAACATGAGCCACATGTGCATCGACGCCGTGACGCGAGCCTCGGATGACTTCGGTTTCAAGGCCACCGTGATCCACGATGCTTGTGCCACTCACGACCTCGAGTTCAACGGCGTGCAGGTCCCGGCCAGTCAGGTCCATGCCGCCTTCATGGCGGCCCTGCAGTTCGGCTATGCCAAGGTCGAATCGACCGAGACTTTCCTCGGCGTGTAAGTCGACGTTTCGGGATCGCGCTCCGTCACCTGGCGCCTGTACTCGCCCTCGTTGAAGCCGGTCAGGTTATCCTTAACCTGACTGGTCATTCTTCAGTGAAATTAAAGCGATCCGATGAAGTCACGCTCCTTCGCCCAGCTGTTTGGCGTGTTGATCCTTGCCTGGGTCGCTCTCAATCTTCCGCTGCTGCTTGGCCTGCGCGTCCTTCCCGGGGACGCCATGAACGAGTTCTACCCGATGGTGTACTTCAACGTGCACAGCATCCGGACGGGCCTCGCACCCTGGTGGAACCCCCTCATCTTCGGCGGCTACCCGCAAATTGCGGACCCCCAGGCCATGCTGTTCTCTCCGCTGCTGATGGCCTGGATGCTGCTGCGCACCGACCCGGGCACGACCTGGTTCGTATGGGCCGCGCTCTTGCACGTGCTGATGGGAGGCGGTGCGTTCCTGGCGCTCATGCGCCGGTTCGGCAGTACGGATTTTGGCGCCACACTGGGCGCCATCGTCTTCATGGCGGGCGGCGTCGCCGCATCGCGCATCCAATACGTACCGATCGTTCTGGCTTACAGTTTCCTCCCCGTGACGCTGCTGGCACTGCGTTGGTTTCTCGACCGGCCAGCCGTGTGGCGAGGTGCCATCGCGGGTCTCGCCGCTGGCGCCATTCTCGTTGAGCCGGTGCAGCTGACCTACCTGATCGGGCTGATGCTCGTCCCCTATGCCGCCTGGGTAGTGGCGGCTCGCTGGCCATCCTGGACGCCACAGCTACGTTATCGTGTCATCGCTGGTGCTGTCCTCGGCGGCGGTATCGCGATCGCGATGGCGCTGCCTCAGCTGCTCCTGAGTTACGCCTTCGTAGCGGTCTCCAATCGCCCCCAGCTTCCACTCGAGTCTGCGACATCGATGTCCGTCGACTGGCGCACCTTCCTCACCCTGTTCGACCCGAACGCGCTGCAAAGCCTGCGTGGGAAGTACACCGGTGYGGTCGATCCCATTGAGACCTTCCTCTACATCGGCGCCCTTCCGTCGCTGCTGTTCTGCATGGGCCTCAGGAAGGCATGGGCCGTCCCCGTACAACGACGTCACCTCATTTTCTTCGGCGTCACGTCGATCGCCGCGATCGTCTACATGGTGGGTGGCCATACGCCTATCTACGGCTGGCTCTACCACGCGTTGCCAGGAATAAAACAGTTCCGACGGCCTTCTGACTCCGCATACCTCCTGAACGTGGCACTCGCCATCGCCGTCGCGTTCGGGGCTTCGCACGTCGACCTCGCCAATCGCCGACGGATGACCTGGCTGCTGGCGGCGACGACCTGCTGGCTCCTCCTCGCCAGCCTCGCCATGTGCGGGACGGGCGAGGGCTGGCAGGCCGCCAGCATCGTCGCGCCGATGGCTGCGGCCGCGGCGCTATGGCATGCACGCCGCTCGACGAATACCCGGCACGTGGCGATCACCCTGCTGGCGGTAGTCGTCGTGGACTACCGCTGCTTCAACCTCAACGGCGAGTTCAACCAGCGCGGCGATGCGGGAAAGAAGTTCAGGGAGAACGCGGCGGTGACCTTCCTCGCGACGCGACTGCGCGAGACCCCACCGGGTGCATTGCCCCCGCGTATCGAAGCCACCGACCTCGGCGCGGGATGGAAGAATCTCGTCGTGCTACGCGATCTGCCGGCGACACACGGTTACGGGCCGCTGCGCTGGGTGATCTTCGACCGCTTGTACGGCGCGTATTCGGACGGGGACGGTCCGCGCCCGACCACGGTCTACAATCCGGATCCTTCCGGCGCCATGAACCGTATGCTCGGCGTGGCCTACGTCGCGCTGCCCGCGGGGACATCCACACTTTCCTGGCAATACCCTCCGGCGTTGCCAGCGTCACGGGTCTACGCGGACGACAAAACGGAGATCATCCGCACGACATCGTCACCCAGCGTTGTCGCGCCCACCGAGGCTATCGTGCTGCCCCTGGGATCGCTGCCCTCGCCTGCGGAGTTTGCCTCCGCCGACTTTGGTCACACTGTCTTTCTTACCCCGCGCGATCAGGCGGACGCTGACCTGGTCACGCAGGACGCCGCGACCTGCACGGGCCAGCTCACGATACGGACATCGCAGGCAACCAACGTCCGCACGGACATCAAGACGTCTGGCGTGGCGCCAGGGTGGCTGGTGATGTCGGGTCAGGATTTTCCCGGCTGGGTGACACGTATCGACCGGCAAGAGGTGCCGCACCACCGGGCGAATGGGCTGGTGCGCGCCGTCTGCGTCCCGGCGGGTGAGCACACGGTTACGTTCACTTATCAGCCGTGGCGCATGGTCAGCGAGGTGCTGGGGCGACCCGCCGCGTGGCGGTGAAGGTAAGTGGTTCGCTCGACAGGGGCTAGTCGAACCGATGGTCGGTGTGTTGCGCGGCCAGCTCGAACTTCATGCGCTTCAGCCAAGGCTTAAGACGCTTGATGTCGTCGAACACACGCATATCGCGTTCGACCAGTTTGATGTGCTCGCGCAAGCTGGTGATTCGAGCGGTGAAGACGCGTTTGACGTTCTTCGGCGTTACGGACGACATCGGATCCATTCGGCTTCTCATCAGATAGTTGAGTTGAATCTCACCGAGCTCTGTATCGAGATCGCTCAGCTGCTCTTTCAGGATCGCGTTCCAGCGCTTGAGCTTTTCCTCGCCGACATTTTCCAGGGCCGCCTGGTCAATGTGCTCCAGCTCCAGCTGGATTTCGAGCAGATCGAGCAGGCTCCGGCTGGCATAGGCCGTGTTCACCCGTTTCATCAGGGCAACCTTCCGTTCGCGCTCGACAGGATCACTCTCGCGATCGGGATGCAGCACGCTTGCCAGTTTTCGGTATACCTCGCGAATCGATAGATGGATTTCCGCCTGCTCGGCGCGCGCACGCTCTTCGGCCGCTTCCTGCTTTGGCGTCTTCTTGCGCTTCGCGTGATACGCCGCCCTCTCTGCCCGCGCTTGCTCGTCTCGCTTGTCGAGTTGCTCCTGCACATGCCGGAGAACGTCGTCGGGCGAACTGAGATCGACATCGTCGCCGATGTCGATATCGAACGTGGCCTTCAGGTCATTCCGCAGGTCCTCCATGGCCTCAGCTTCGACGTCAGCATCCGGCGCCTTGTAGCGCTCGTAAATCTCAGCGAGCGAAGGATCGTCGACGGACGGAAGAATGAGCTCCGCGAAGTAACAGATCAGATCGGCGACCGTCTGACGCTCGCCTTTGGTAAGCGCCTTCTCGCCGTAGGATTCGTCGAGGCGCTGCACCATCTGAATACGCACCGTGTCGAACTCATCCTTGAGGGGTTCGAACTCGTCGTTGTATCGCCGCTGGAATTCGGGACCGAACGCCTCCCATTCGGCCAACGAAGCCCGGCGCTTCTCGATTCTGGCGATCAGCGCGTTGAACGCTTTCTGGCCTTTTGAAAGGAGCCGGTCGGCGCCAGCGCCAGTCGCGCCGATGGGGTTGAGCGTTTTCTTCACGATGAAGCGATTCCGGGAGCACGAGATGATGCGCCGGATATGTTAAGGCATCAGGTCGTTGTCGCTGTCGCGTTGGTCCAGCCGGTGGAAGTGGCGCGGCTGCATCCGCTCCCTACCGGGACCGAGACGCTTGCGCTTATTGATATTTACATCAATAATAGGGCTTCACTAGCCAATACTTGACGTATTTATCAAATGCAAACTCTGGCTGAACTCGGCGAGGCTGTTGCCACCAGGCGCAAAGCGCTTGGCCTGAAGCAGGCCATGGTCGCTGAAAGCGCAGGAATCACCCCAGAGTCGCTATCGCGTTTCGAGCGCGGGAGATCGGCGGAATTTGGCTCGCGCAAGCTGCTAGCGGTGCTGGCCGTCATCGGCATGGAACTGCACTTCATCGAAGAGGGTGCATCCGGCTCATTGGATGAACTTCGCAAGGAGCGGGGAGGCACATGAAGCTGTCGGTCTACGTGCTGGGGCGCGACGTGGCTACGCTGGAGTCGGTGGGCGATTTCCGCAGCGTGCTCACTTACAACGCGGGAACGGCACCCAACGATTTCGTCTCGCTAACAATGGGCGTACGCACCGAGTCCTGGGGTTGGGACGATACGCTACCTCCGGTTCTACAGATGAACCTCCCCGAGGGCTATCTTCTCCAGGTGCTGCAAGAAAAGTTCGGGCCGCACGTCGGCGCCAGTCCGTTAGCCCTGCTTTCCGTCGTAGGTCGCAACATGGTGGGGCGTCTGCAAGTCGCAGCGCCTGGCGCCAGGTTGGATGAACCGACCGAGCCTATCGAAGTTTCCGCGCTGCTAAAGGGTGACAATTCCGAAGAAGCGTTCGCCGAACTGGTCCGCCAGCACGCGACCAGCGGTGTGTCGGGCGTCGTGCCCAAATTCCTGGACGCTCAGGACGAGCGCATAGCATTGGGGCCGCACCATAAGGCAACGCTGCTAACGCGCCGGCACATCATTAAAGGCTCTTCGCGCTTATTACCCTTTGCAGCTTTGAACGAACACCTGTGCATGCGGGTCGCCGCTAAGGTCTCACCGGCCGCAAAAACCGAAGTCTCCCAGGATGGTCAGGCACTGGTGGTGCACCGTTTTGACGTGGACGAGCATGGCCAGCCGCGGTGGGGAATGGAGGATTTCTGCGCACTGCTCGGCATGCGCCCGTCAGCGAAATACGACGCCACTTGGGAGCGTGTCGCGAAGGCGGTGCGAGATCATGTCCCGGGCACGTTGCGAATCAATACCTTTCGCCAACTGGCGACCACGCTGCTGCTTACCTATGCATTGCGAAACGCCGACTGTCATTCCAAGAACATCGCGCTTCTCTACACCTCGCGAACCGATGTCCACCTGGCACCGGTGTACGACATGCTGACAACCAGCGTCTATGCGGGATACCAACACAATCCGCCAGCTATTTCGTTCATGGGAAAGAAAACGTGGGCGCCTGGCAGGAACTTGCAGACATYCATTGCGAACACCTTCGGAATTTCGGTGAAAGAGCAGTTGGAGATTGTCGAAGGCATCGGCCAGGCCATTTGCGAGGTGGCACCGGCAGTACGCGGCGCCATAGAGGAACACCCGGCTTTCAGCGACATTGGCAAGCGCATGCTCCTGGCCTGGGAAGAAGGCATCAATGGTCTACGCAACAAGAAAACATACGCGCTGGGCGAAGTGTCGTTGGGAGATGCCTTCACTGGATTCTCCGACCCACCGAAGCTGGACGTCGGGAAGTCCGACATCGGACGTTCAGAGCTTCTAGGCAGGCGGAAATAGTTCCGAAGGTACGTCAAGTTACTGGATAGCAAACTCACAAAGACCAAGGCATTGGATGCGCACCAGCTCGCCCTTGAGCTCGAAGAGCAACTCGCCGCATGGGTGCCGGGGGCCCGGTCACCTAGGTGCACACGGCACCTTCTCGGAGCGCCCTACCCCAGGCGACGCAGAACGCAAAGTCCATGTCGTGGCTATGACAATTCCTGGTTACCGATTCGGCCACGCTCTTCTAGTCCAACGCCTAAAGAGCAGCCGGGATGTCGGGGCAGTTGTGTCTCAAAAAACCACTGCCTAGTCAGCGGCTACACACCGTCGCACATCACGGGGTCTGGCACAGACAAGTGACGATATCGCAACGGATATACGCTGTTCCGGCAAATCGCGCGTCGCGATGGCTTCCTGACCTAACTTTTTTTAACCTCCTGCCGAAATATATCTGGGTATGGCGCGGCATGCGCCACTGACGGGCCGCTTGGCGCCCTCCAACCTCATGGCAGGACCAAACATGATCACTCTGGCACCCACAGCTATACTCCACGCTCCGACCGTAAGTGAAGTTGATCGCCTCGAGAAGGTCCTGGCTTGTGCTCTCGAGACTAGAAACTTCGAAATATCGCAGCTGTCGTCACGAAATAATTTCGTCCTAATTGCACAAGGCGCACTTGTAGCTGCCGCTCTTAAAGAGGGAGCCTCTCCCGAATTCTTAGGCGTCATCGTTGTCGCGTTGATAGGCGCAGTACTATCTCTGTTTCAACTTCAGATGTCGGCGGGTGCCAAGTTCTGGCAGGTGCGCTGGGAAGCTGCAACGGAGCAAGCCGAGGAGGCTTACCTGGAAGCTTTGAGGGCATCTGGCGTCACCAATGTAATCACCCTCTTCAGTCACGACGATTCTGCCTCTGTCGTTCGTGAGCACCTCGCCAGCAACGGATCCACGACGACCGCCACGCAAAGATGCTCCTTCAAGAGGATCGAAGACTGGCTAATAATGCAAAGGTTTTCTCCGAGCCGGACCCCGATGAGAATGGCGGCTGTCTTCCTATGTTCGTGGATTCTTGTCCTGCTCCTCGCTAACGTGCTTCGCTGATTGACTCGGAAAGCTCCCACATGGAAATACGTTCGCTATGGACACCATCCGGTCACCGCGACCTTCCTCGCAGCAGAATCCGCAGCAACACTCTCCATCTTCTAACTGGGGCGAACGGATCGGGAAAGACCGAATCACTCGCAGCGATCATGCGTCAATTTACTCGAAACACTGGCGACTACTACTACAGTCCCAACGCATCTCAGCTGAGTGACCGGCCGTCGAGGACCATTAGTCAAACGTTCAGCCCTTTCAGCCGATTTCCCCGCCCCCTGGCCGACAGCACGTCGCTCGCGGACATTTACGGAGATGACGCTGAAGATCGGTTCGCCTATTACTGTATCGGCCTACACAGTCAGACACGCTTTGTCGGAAAAGGCCTTACGAAGCAGATTATCGAACAGGCAATCTATCGCCTGAGCGAGCGGTCGAAAAGCGTACACGCAATTTTCGAAGTCATGCGAGGCCTGGATCTGCGAGACAGTCTTCTTCTTACCTACGTCCCTAAGAAGGACTTCAGGTTTTTGACTGGAATGACCGGAGACCAGAGGACTCGCATACGCCGCTATCTTGAGGAGGCCGCCGCGGGATATTGGCCAAGTCATCATATCTTCAAGGCTCAGCTGCGAAGGCAGTTGAATCAGACGAACCTAGATGACCTCGCAGAGCTCGTCAGTACTGCATTTGAAGTTGTGGCTCCATACTTGGAGCGCGGAAAGTTTCGTCTAGACCTGAACGGAACCGACCAAAAGTCACTGGACTTCGCCTTGCTCCAGGCGCTCTCACTCCTTCGTCGATTGAACCTTCTCGAGCTTGCCTCCTGCGAGATTTCGACGATAGGGGAGCACCGCTTCGACGTTGCGATGGCGAGCTCGGGCCAACAGCAGATGCTTTGCTCCATTATTGGGCTGGCCGCCACCCTAAAGGACAGTACGCTCGTCGTCATCGATGAACCCGAGCTCAGTCTCCATCCCCGATGGCAACAGAGCTACCTCGAACATTTACTCATGGCGCTTTCCCCGCATCGCGATTGCCACGTGCTCATCGCGACACACTCTCCTCTGATAGTCCAGAGCGCGCAGCATCGGGGAGTCGAAGTTCTTCATATGAGCGAAGATGTCGATGAGAACACGCCATCGCCACGTCGACCTTCAGTTGAGGGTGCGCTTCTGGATGTATTCAATACTCCTGTCGCCGGGAGCGCTCATCTCGCGAATCTGATTCTCTCCACCGTTACAGCGGGGACGACCGGCGACTACGACACCAACCTCTTAGCGATCGCCGAACTTGAGCGACTTCGACGACTCTACAGCCATTCACACCGAGACGATCACGCAGGCAAAGATCTCGAGCTGATTGAACGTGGGCTGGAGTTGCTAACACTCAGTGAGAGCGGCGATGAATAGTTTCCGTTCCCGGGCCCCTACCCCGACCTCTATTCCGGGATTGGATACACAGCAGCACGAGCATCTTCAACGGCGGGGAGCCGAAGATGCGAACCTCTGGACCGGTCGTCCTGATTCAGATGCACATCTGATCAACACCTTCAGGCGTGAGGTTAAGTTCCACTTTTATCACCATCAGAAACGCCGTTGCTGCTATTGCAGCAAAGAACTTGATAGGCATGGGGGAAGTTTCGACGCCGAGCATATCCTCGACAGATCCCGGCACCCGTGGCTGATGTTTCACTTATCGAACATCGCTGTTTGCTGCAAGACGTGCGGCGGAAAGAAGAGCAATAAACGAGTCTTGGCCGCGCCCGTGACTTGCCCATCCGAGCCACCAGATCGCTCGACCGACTATCTGATCGTCCATCCTCAAATTGACGAGTGGGACCACTTTCTCGAGTACGACAAGTTCAATCGAGTTCAAGCCAAAGACGGTCATCCAAAGGGAAGGAATACAATTAGTGTTTGCGGAATACACCTACTCAACAGCGCGCGGTTAGCAGATTTTTTTTCGCCGGATCAGCATGCCTCTGCAGAGAAAGCAATTGAAAAGTTCTTCAGTCTCAGAAGCACTAGCCATCGGCAGAAGTGGCTTCGGCTACTGGACGGCCTGGCTCAGAATTGCGGCTTGGAGTCGGCACGTGTCGTCGTCGCTCTGCTTGCAAAGGAAGATGCGCCTTAGCCATCGTAGATACGCCTTGCGTTAGGCCGAAGCCTTCGCGCGAATTGTTCGTACAAAGCGATGACTACAGGTGAAGCTGGGTCCTCGACGGTCCTAGCCAACGCAGGGCACGCAATATCCATCCGCGCGCCAGGTCCGGATCCCACACAAAGGTCGCCACACTCTCTGGCGGCATCGCGTATTCGAATCGATTCTTGCCGTCGACGACCGAGATGCGTCGAATCTCCTTGTTGAGATTCACCATCACCAAAGCGATCGATCCGTCGAAGTCGTTCTGAAATGCGACGTTCGCAACGCCATTGTCGTTGACGTCGGTATCCGTGGAGTTCACCCGGAATGCTCCCGGCTCGACGAAGCGGCTGAAATGTGCCAGCGCGTAGTACTCGTCGTTGCGGGTCACTTCGCCCGTTTCCGAATCGATCGTGATGACACCTTTGCAGCGCGAGCACCCACCAAAGTGGGGACCATGATTCTCGTCCAGTGCAAGGTTCCAGTAGACGACGCCACGCGCCCACTGCCTGATTCCCGTGACGAGCAGGTTTCGTGAGAACCAGAGCAACTCGCCGTTGACGGACAAAGGCCACTCACCGCCGGTGCACTCTGTTATGTACGCGTCCTTGTCAGGATGCGCGCGATGCACACGGCCCTGCTCATGCTGGCTGCCGCCGTAGCAATGCCACGCGACGCCATCGATGTAGCGCGCGGCATCGGGATCGGCAAGCACGGCCAATGGTTCTTCGACGGGGGTCCAGTTGTGGTCCCATTCCAGGATGCTGGTCTTCGGTTTGCGACTGGCCAGTTTCGGGCCGAGATATTGCGAGACGAGTCGCGCTCGCGTCTTAGCACCCATGGTCATGCCCGGATAGCTGATCGGCGCGTAGGCGGGTTCGTTCTGCAAGGTCAGGGCAAAAATCGGAATGCCCTGCTTCGCGTAAGCGTCGAGGTACTTGACGAGATAATCCGCATACGTGCTCTCGAACTGCTCTTCCAGTTCCCCGCCCAGCAGATTCTGAGTGGTTCTCATCCATGCGGGTGCGCCCCAGGGCGATGCGATGGTGAGCATCCCGGGATGGATGGAGAGGACTTCCCGCATCACAGGCACGACGTCCTGCAGGTTAGGCGCGATGTTGAAGTGCTTCAGCTGCGGGTCGGTCTGGCCGAAGGGAATATCGTCCAACGTATAGACGTTCAACGAGAAGTCCGACGAGCCGATGGTCAGGCGCATCATGTTGAAGTTGAGGTTGGGCGGCGGTCCGTACAGTTCGCTCAACACATCATGGCGCTGCTGCGCACTCATGCGGGTGTGGAGGAGCCATGCGGAGGAGTCCGTCATCGCCGCGCCAAAACCGGTGATGGTCTGGTACCGGGTCTTGGTATCGATGACGATATCGGCGCTCGCCGCATCTTGGGCGCTCACCTCGATATCGGGTTGACGCGCCAGCTTCAATTGGTGATCTGCCGTGCTCAGCCAAACGTCGACGGCGGGCATGATCTGACGGACCGGGGGCGCCGCTTTGGCAGCCGCCACGATGGGCGCTACGAAGCGCGGCACATAAAGAGCAAGCAGGCTGAGCAGGGAGATCAAACCGATGGAAGCGGCGACTGCCCAGCGAGGACTCACCTCTCGCTCATCCATGGCGCCCGGGCATCCTGTCGCTCACGTTGCAGCTCACCTGGATCACTACGCTTTCCACTTTTCGCCTCGATTCAGCATAGCGAACCTGCCGCGGGGCCGATAGACCAAACCGATGCAGCGCTCAGTCGGCCGCGGAAAAATGCGCCATCTGGTCCACCCCTGCGCCCGAGAGCATCAGGCGCGAAAACGAAGAGGACTTCGCAGCTTTCTGCGTGAAGACCGACGATGGATGCTGGCCGCCGGCACCACCGGCGAGGGAAGATATCGACACACGGCTCGGTCAGGCGGGTCGATTCGGTATTACGATCTCCCCCCGGACAAGGGATCGTCCGAATGAGGAAAAACCAAGAGCATGACGACGCGCACCACCCTATGGATCGTGGCCCTGATGCTCTCAGGGCTGCTAGGTAGCGCCGTCACGCTGCGCTGGCGGGCCAGCCATACGCCGCCCATCGTCCTGGTAAAGCTCGACGGCGCGGCGAAGCGTCCCGTGTCGGGTCGCTTGCTGGTCTTTGCGACCCTGGCCAAAAACGCAAAGGCCCAGGCCAAGGGCGGCAAGGTGACCCAGGTGGACGCGGATCCCTGGCATCCCACGCGGACGGCCGTGGCGGCGCGTGAGATCGTCAGGCTGGCGCCGGAGCAGACCACGGAGATCGACACGGACGCGGTTGCCTTCCCTACCCGCTTCTCGGAACTACCGGCGGGCGAGTATCTGCTGCAGGCCGTGCTGGACCAGGATCACAACTACAACTACAGCGGACGCGACACCGGCGATCTGGTCAGTCCGATCATCAGCGTGCGCCTGCCCCTTGTCGTTTCTCCGACCCTCGCACTGGTGCAGGTGCAGGCCGATCCCGATCCCTGGCAGCTGGACTGGGAGACGCCGGAAATACGCGCCGATGCGCCCGAGGCCCGACGAAGCACCCAACCGCTCGATGTGACAAGCCGGCTGCTTTCGAACTTCTCGGGACGCCCGACGCACATGCGCGGATGGGTACTCCTGCCGCCCGGCTACAACAGCGGCGCCCGCACACGGTATCCCACGGTGTATTTCACCCATGCTTACGGCGGAGACAAGAACAGCCTTGTCGACGATGTCGTCACGGTGCATCTCGCCACGAGCAGGGGTGAGATGCCGCCGATGATCTGGGTGTTCCTCGACCAATCGGGTACCACCGGCACGAACGAGTTCGCCAACTCGGTGAACAATGGCCCTTGGGGAGACGCCCTCACGAAGGAGCTCATCMCCGAGCTCGAGGCGAAATTCCGCATGGATGCCAAGCCCTCCGGCCGCCTTCTCACCGGGCACTCATCGGGTGGCTGGGCGACGCTGTGGCTGCAGACGCAGTATCCGAAAATCTTCGGTGGCACGTGGTCGACCTCGCCCGATCCGGTCGACTTCCATGACTTCTCCGGCGTGGATATCTACACACGCAACGCGAACTTCTATCGACGGCCGGACGGGATGCTCTGGCCCATCAGCCGCGTTCACTTTCACGGCGAGGGGTCCTTCGCCGATGCCGCGCAACTGGAACGCGTCCTGGGTCCCTACGGCGGACAAGTGTCATCTTACGAGTGGGTGTTCTCGCCGAGGAATGTCGACGGAACACCGATGCTTCTGTTCGATCGCTACTCAGGCCAGATCGACCCCCAGGTGCAGGCCTACTGGATCGAGCACTACGACATTGCGCGATACATCCGCCTGAACTGGCCGACGCTGAAGCCGGACCTCGATGGCAAGATCCACATCGTCGTGGGTACGGAAGACAGCTGGTATCTGGACGGCGCCGTGCACAAGCTCAAGGCCGTCCTCGACGGGCTGCATGCCAGGTCGGATATCCGTTTCCTGCCCAACAAGGCGCACATGGATCTTTACGCCAAAGGGGACGATCCGAATGCCTTGCTCAAGGAGATGAGCCAGCAGATGTATGTGGTCGCGCGAGGAACGGCGTCGACGGCGCCGGAGAGTCCCTCCGACGACCGATGACCGGCGCCGTGGCGGTCACTCGCGACGCGAACGCGCCTTGGCCCGGGGCCGCTTACCGATGGTAGCGGCCTGCGGAACATCCCTGGGCATCGCGGCGGCGCCGTGACCCAGCTGCTCCAGCGATGAGAGATCGTCGACATAGGACACGAAGTGCTGGAGATAGCCCGGCGAGAGATCGCGCATGAGCGCGATCGAGCGATGGACCAGGGCACTCGAGTTGAGCGGACCCGCGTTCTCCGGTGCGTGCTCAAGGGACTGACGCAACTGGCTCTCGGTACGCATGCGCGACCAGAGCTTCTGGAACTGATCGAGCGTCGCCAGTTCGGGATACGACGACGAGCGGGCGACGATTTCGTCGGCGAGACGTCCGAGCGGCCCACGATCAGGGCGCATGGGGCGTCACGTTGGTGGACGACGGCTTCGGAATCGGCGCGATCTCCACGCGGCGATTCTTCGCGCGGCCTTCGTCGCTATCGTTCGCACTCACCGGCTGCTCCGAACCGAATGCGGCCGCGAAAACCGATGGCGCCGGCACGCCATCCGCGATCAGTGCGCGCGTGACCGTGAGGGCACGCTGCGCCGAGAGCTCCCAGTTGTCGGTGAAATGACGGTTGCTGTCGTGCACCTGCTGGTCGTCGGTGAAGCCGCTGACCATCAGGACCTCATCGCGCGTCGTGAGGTAGTTCGACAACGGGCCGGCAAGGCTCTTCAATACCTCGCGGCCTTCCGGCTGCAATTGATCGGAATTGAGGGCGAACAACACACTGCCACGAATGCCGATGCGCCCGTTGACCAGCGTGACGCGCCCGGCCGCCAGTGGCGCGGCCAGCGCCTGTTCCAGCGTCATGCGACGCTGCGCTTCGGCCTGTCGCTGCTTCACCTCTTCGTCCAGCCGATGCGACAGCTGCAGCTGCACGCCGATCACGCCGACGAGGATGAGCACGAAAGCGCCCAGCAGTACCGACATCAGGTCGCCGAAGGCGGCCCAGATCGGCGCGACCGATTCGCCTTCGAACTCGATATCGTCGCTCATGCCGTTTCCGTCCCGACGGAGGCGCGCTGGCGAGCGAGTTGCTGCATTTCTTCGATGATCTGCTTCTGCGAGAGCATGCTGAGGTCAACGACTTCGCGCGCCTGGGCCACGTAGTACGCCAGCTGCTCGTCGCTACGCGCGAGCGAGTTGTCCAACGCGGTGGCGATGACGGCAAGGCGCTCCATGAGCGCCTCGTTGGATTGCCCGAACAACTGCACGCCGCTACTGAAGGCCTCGCCGAGGCTTGCCACATCGGCCGCGCTGCCCGCGATCTGCGTTCCCACGACCTCGAGTTTGCCGGTCTCGGCTTCGATGTGGTCGGTGAATCGCGTGCTGACGCGCTCCAGCAGGTCGGCCGATGTGGTGACCAGCGCGTCGACAGCCACGCGCTGCTCGGTGGAGGCGTGGTTCACCGCGTCGAGCAGGGTTTCCAGCGTGGCGAGCAGGCGGCTGCGCTCCTCGAGCATAGCGGTGTCGCGGACCATGCTGTCGGAAAGCTTCTGGCGCAACTCGGCGACGATGTCGGCCGCGGCCTTGGGTGCTTCCGATGCGGCGTCGACGAGGCGGGAGATCTCGGCGATGGTTTCATTCGCGTGCGCCTGGGTCTGCGTGGCGATGTCGCCTGCCGTGCGCGCCAGCGTGTCGCAGATGTCCTGCTGACGAGCGGCGACGCTCTCTCCGGCCTGCTCCCAGTGCGCGTCGAGTGCGGCGACCATCGCGGCGAGCGAGTCAGCCCAGGTCGTGAGGCGCTCGGCGTCACCGGCCTGCAGTTTCGCCTGCAGATCTTCGTGCGAAGCCTGCACGACGCTGACCAACGACGACGCGTGTTTCTCGAATGCGGCCGATGCGGCGACGAGGGCCTGCTCATTGCGTGCGGCGAGCTCTTCGTGTGCGGTGCCCTGCTTTGCCAGCGCCTCGCTCCACGCGCCCGCGACCTGGCCGGCCGTCGTATCCAGGCGTGTGGCGACGCCGTCGAGCAGGCTGATCGAGCGCTGCTCGAAGGTCTCGGCAAAGCGTTGCTGCGAGGCGCGCAGATCCCGCGCCAGCGTTTCGTTCGACTGCTGCTGCCCGGTGACAGCGTCCGTCCAGATATCCGCGACGGCGGCCGTGCTCGAAGCGAACGCGCTGGAAAGGCCTTCGAGCTGCTGCTGCACGGCCTGGGTGACGGTGTCGTGCAGCGACGCCGTTTCCCGTGCGAGGCCGGCCATCGTGGATTCCATGACCGGCTGAAACGCTGCGCTCGCGGCGCGTGCGCTCTCGGTCACACTGTCCTTAAGCGACTGTTCCACTGACAACGCGAGCTTCGCGTAGATCTCGCCCGTCGATACATGGAATGCTTCCTGGGCGGCACGCTGCCGCTCGCTCGCATGCTGGCTGTGTTGCTCGATGCCGGCCATCATCGTCTGCAGGCGATCGATCAGTGTCGGCATCACCTCGGTCTGCTGTTGCAGGAGCTTGAATGCTTCCTCGCGCTGATGGGTCTGCGAGTAAATGCGCAGCGTGGTCGCGATCTTTACGTCCAGCAGTTGCACGGTTTCCAGTCGCTCGCGGCGGCAAAGCGCGGACAGCAGCCCCAACATTGCCGAGGTGGCGACGCCGGCGATGGAGGTGCCGAAGGCAAAGCCGAGTCCCTTCACGGGAGCAGCGAGCGATCCACGAATCGCCTGGAGGTCGGTGGCGCTTTCCAGCGCCAGGCCGGTACCGCGGAGCGTGGCCATCATGCCCAACAGTGTGCCGAGCATGCCCAGCAGCACCAGCAAGCCGACCAGGTACGGCGTAAGCGACGGCGCAGGCAATGCCACGCGCTCACCTTCGACACGCAAGCGGACGGCATGGCGCAGGCTCGGGTGCAGGCGATCGAGAAAGCTGCCCAGGCTCGAAGGCGTGGCAGACAGATCGGCGACAGCATGCTGTAGCGTGCCTGTTGCCTGGCTATAACGATGCAGTTCAAGCGCACCCGCGATGTAGCAGACGCCGATCAGCAGCGCGACGGCGGCACCCAGCGGGTTCGAGCCCACGTAGCCCACGCCGATCCAGCACACGGCGACGAAGCCGACGACGAACACTGCAAGGTTGAGAAAATTTCTGAACATGACTTTCCAGTTAGCTGGCACGAAGGGCTGCGAGCAAGCCTTCGACCGGTTGAAAACGAACGTCCAGTTCGGCGAGCAGTACGCTCTGCATGTCTTTACGGAACACGTCCAGCCACAAGGCTGACGCGTCGGCGGGTGAGCCCTGGGTGCGCTGGCGCAGGCCGTCGAAGTACTCGCCCAAGAGGGTGGGCACCTTACCCAGGAGGGATTGCTCGCGCGCGCTCAGCGCCAGCTCCATCACCGCGTCCACCTCCGCGAGCCGGGCCTTCTCGGGCGACCCCTGCGCGAGCATGTCGCGCAGGTTGCCCCTGAGGCTGCCCGTGGTCGCCTGGATCTTCCTTTGCAGGGCGATATAGCGCTGACGAAGCGGCGCGTAGTCGTTGGCGGCATCCAGGTTCGGCATGCCAAGGGCCTCCCGCTGCGCCGAGGTCAGGAAGGCGCGGTCGGTGTTGATGGCATGGACCAGCGCATCGTGCGAGCGCAGGCACTCATCTTCCGCCGCCTGCCCGAAGACCGGCACGTCATCGTCCGGTGCCGAAGGGTTGCCATCGAGCGCCGTCGACAAGGCGACCGCCTGCTTCCAGTCGAGCCAGTGGCTCAGCCGGTCCGGAAGGGAAGCACCGGATTGTGGGGCGTCGACGTCGGTGAGGCGGGTCAGCAGGCGAATGAACGCCGGGCCCCGGACCGTCGACCGTTGAGGTGCTGCTTGCACGCTTTGACCGGCTAAAAGACGACCATTTTACACGCGAACGCAGGCAAGGCCGTTGCACGTCGATGGCAGGCCGGGTCTCAGATGCCGCGGGAATATCAGGGCGCCTGAGAATGGGGTGGCCGGCGCTCAGGCGCCCGTCGGGCGGGGATTGGCCGGCTGGGCCCCGTGACCTTCACGAGGACGCATCGCCACACGGACCAGGTAGATCACGATGAGCACGTTGGCCACCAGGATGGCCAGCTTCAGCCAGCTGAAACGCTCGAAGCATTCGTAGATCTCGACCGGAACGAGGGAGCCGGTGGCAATGACGGTAAACCACTCCGCCCAGTACTTCCGCAGCCACAGGCCGATCCCCTCGGTGGCAAAGATCGCCGCGTAGACCAACGCCACGATGCCGACAGCGACGAACTTCGCCGGGCCCATGCCCTCGAGCAGGTGCACCAGGCTCCAGCGCATGCCGTTGCTTTCGGTCAATTGCAGGTGTTCCAGCCACTGCACGAGGTGCTGGAAACTTTCCTGCTCATCCAGGCGGAACGCCGCGATGGCGATGAAGATCAGCCCGATGGTCTTGACCGCCTTGTAGACCGCGATGATGCGGAGGCCGGCGGGGTAGTGGGGCGTCGCTTCCGGATCGGTCGATGTGCTGTCAGGGGCCATGCTGCCGATCTTAGTAGACAAGGAGGTGCATTCGGTACAAGCCGCGGCCGGATCCCAGACATAGCCTCGACACAGGCCGGACTAGCTTGCAGCGTCCGCCCGCGACCGCAATCCATCCATCCCATCGAGACAGCCGCCCATGAGCTACCGTCCCGCACCGCGTCGCTCCGTCCTGGCCAACGCCATCTACGGCCTCCTCAATCCCATTCCCTTCGGCTTCTTCGTCGCCGCGCTGATCTTCGATGTGGTCTACAGCCGTAGCGGCGAGATCCTCTGGATGAAGGCCGCCGCGTGGCTCATCGCCATCGGCCTGGTGTTCGCCATCATCCCGCGCGTGGTCAACCTCGTGCAGGTGTGGATTACCTCCCGGCGCAGCACGGTCGCCGCCGAACGGCTGGATTTCTGGCTGAACCTGCTGGCCATCATCGTTGCCGTCATCAATGCCTTCGTGCACAGCCGCGACGCGTATGCGGTGATGCCCGCCGGCGTCTGGCTTTCCGCCCTGACGGTCCTGGTCCTGGCCATCTCGCACATCGTCATTGCCGTGCAGCCGACCGCTCCTGGGAGCCTCGTCCATGAATAAGACCCTTTATCGCAGCGTGCTGGCCATCGCCTGCGTGGCCGTCCTTGCCGGCTGTGACGAGAAAGCGTCGTTGCAGCCCGACCAGCAGTCGGGCGACAACCCGCCCCTGCCCAAGGCGCAGAGCTTCATCGTGCCGCCCATGCAGGTGCCCGACAAGGCAGGCTGGAAACAGGGCCAGATCCCGACGGTCGCGCCCGGCCTGAAGATCGAAGCCATGGCCGCCGGCCTGATGCACCCGCGCCAGCTTTATGTGCTGCCCAACGACGACGTGCTCGTCGTGGAGTCCAACGGTCCGGGCACGGAACCGCTGACCACACCCAAGCAGCTCTTCGCCGGCATGGTGAAGAACCAGTCGGGCAAGGGGGGCAAGGGCGGCAATCGCATCACCCTGCTGCGCAAGAACGCGAGCGGTGGGTGGGACAAGCACATCTTCATCGAGAACCTGAATTCGCCCTTCGGCCTGCAGCTGATTGGCGACACGCTCTATGTCGCCAACACCGATGGCATCGTGAAGTTTCCTTATGTGACCGGGGAAACCGAGATCAAGACGCCCGGCGTCGGTTTCACGGACCTGCCGAACACCATCAACCACCACTGGACCAAGTCGCTCCTGGCCAGCCCGGATGGCACCAAGCTCTACGTGGGCGTGGGCTCCAACAGCAACATCACCGAGAACGGCCTGGCCGTGGAATACCGCCGCGCGGACATCCTCGAAGTGGATGTCGCGACGGGCGCGAGCCGCATCTATGCGTCGGGGCTGCGCAATCCGACCGGACTTCAATGGGAGCCCTCCACCGGCAAGCTCTGGGCCATCGTGAACGAGCGCGACGAGATCGGCGCCGACCTCGTGCCGGACTACATGACCTCGGTACAGGAA
>NZ_JBFUIT010000012.1:0-40720 GCF_056401735.1 Luteibacter sp. P4_D7_3 | reverse complement strand
CCATTGATGTACGTCAGCGTCGGATCGTAGCCGGGTGTTTCGCTGTAGTACTTCATCTTCTGCTTGCCGTAGAGGGCGGTAAGCGTCAGGTCGTCGGTGATGTAGCTGGTGAACTTGGCAACGTAGACATCGGCACTGTCCTTCGTCGACGTGTCGTAGCTGTTCAGGGCGCCGGTGGTGTTGGTTGCATAGTCGTAGTCGTAGAGGTTGCCCTTGTACGAATGCTTCTGCGATGCRCCTGTCAGTTCGAGGATATTGTTGTCGGTGATGTTCCAGTCGACCTTCGAATACCATTTCGGATTGTGATATTCGTACGCCGTGTTGTAAGACGAGGTCACGGCGCCAACGCTGTCACCGACGTTCTTCGATTGCTCGACGGCGGCAAAGAAGAACAATTTGTCCTTGATCAGGGGGCCGCCGACATACGCGCTTTCGGTGGTCGTCCACGACGTGTTGTTCGAGTAGCGACGGTAGATGTCGCCCGCACTGGCACCCGAGACGTAGTACGAGCTCGGACTGACGCCTTCGAGCGAGGCCGGCGACCACTGCACCTGCGCGCCGAAATGCCACTCGTTCGTCCCGCGCTTGCCGCTCTGGCTGATGACGCCGCCGTCGGAACGGCCATAGGCCGCACCGTAGCCGCCACTGAGGATTTCCTCCTGGTCGATGGCGCCGTACGGCAGGCTGATGCCGCCAAAGCCGCTCAGCGGATCCGTCGTGTTGAAACCATTGAGGTAATAGGCGTTCTCGGTGACCGACGAACCGCTGAACGAGACCAGCGAGCCACCCGACGTATTGCCCGTGAAGCCGCTATAACCCGGCACGACACCCGGCGCGAGCAAAGCGATCGCTTCGGCGCTACGCGAGAGGGGAAGCTTCGCCAGCTGCTCGGAGGTGATCACGGTACGCGAGTCGACGCTCGTCACGTCGATGGCCGGCAAGGCATTGGCTGAAACGGTGACCGAGCCGAGGCTCGTGGCGGCCCCGGTAGCGGCGGCGAAGGATACTTCCGTACCCGAACCGACCCGTAGCGTGACATCGTTACGTGCATCGACGGCCTTGCCGCCCTGCATGAGCGCCACGGTGTATGACCCCAGCGGCAGCGAGCCGATGCTGTAGCGACCGTCCGTACCCACCGCCACTTCACGCGTCAGGCCCGACGAGCTCTTCGCCTGTACCGTCTCGCCTTCGGCGGCAGGCGCCTGGCCGAAGATGCTACCGGTAGTCGACTGGGCGATGGCCCCTGCGCTTCCGAGGGCCACGCCGAGCGCAAGGCTGATCCGGCTTAGGCGCACCCATTGAAGTTTATTGATTCGCACTTTTAAACACTCCCCAGAGAACGTGGCAATCCCCACGACCTCAATTTAGTGTTAAGACGACGTTCGCATGCGGCCGAAAGTGCCACGTAACTTGACTATTAATCGGACGTATGGACGTCCGTAATCGCTTTCGCCCTATGACTTCCATCGAGGACAGCCTGGCGGTATCCGCGCGGGGAAACACCGAAAATGTCGCGGAATGAACGACTGAAGTGGGTCATGTCGCCAAAGCCCCAGGACTGAGCTATCTGAGCGATACTGCGGTGACGCAATGCGGGATCCGCAAGTTCACGACGGCAACGCGCGATTCGCTCGGCACGTACCCAGCGCATCAGGGTCAGCTTTTCGTCGGCAAACAGCTCGAAGAGGTAGCTAGGCGAAAGTCCCACGCCAGCGCCGATCATTTCCACGCATAGCTTCGGGTCGGCAAGATGATCCCGCGCGAAGCGGCGTACCTGCTGTTTGTACTGCTGTCGAAGTTGCGATGGCGAAGCCTCCACCGAAACCATCGACTCGAAGGCAGCGGCGAGCATGTGCGGGACGGCATCCGCCACGCGGTCGGCCACGGCCTCGGTGAGCTCGGAGGCATGCGCGAACAGTTCCTGGAAGAGAACGCGCAGATAGCCGACGGCACTGAGGTGTCCGTGAAGGCCGACCGCCGACATCTGGTCCAGCCGCGGCATCGTCTCCCGCAAGGCGGCCAACGGCATGTAGAGCGTCTGTACCGTGGATTGATGGGTCTGCAGGCGAAAGGGACGGGACAGGTCGATCAGGCAGAAATCCCCCGGCGAGATGTCGCCGCGACGACCGTGTTGTTCCACCGATGCGCTGCCCTCCAGGTGGTGACTGAGCAAGGCGGCGCCTCGGTGAATTCGCGCCACGTTGTCGTAGGTCAGGACATGCGGCGCATGGCGGAAGGTCCCCAGCCGAAGGCGCTCCCCGGCGTAGCCGTCGAGCATCACGCTCATGCCTTGCCGCTGGCAGACGCTTTGCCAGAAGGTCCGGGCAGCGACAGTTCCGCCCTGGGCACCCGGGAGCGGCGATGAATCCTGGAACTGGGTCGACAACGGAGGCTAACTCCCTTGATCAGCGGATCGGGCGGCGCGGCGGGGGCCCGCCGTCCGGGCCTGGCGGTGGACCGGGCGGTGCATCGAAGCCCTTGTCGTCCATGCACAGATCCATCAGGTCGGCATCGACGCCGTCATCCGGGTCGTCCGCCTTGCCATCGATGTCGATCCAGCAATCGTCCAGCGCGGCCGCGAGCTGCGGGTCCTGGGGCAGCGGGGCGCGCGGCGGCTCCTGCGCGGCGGCAACCGCCGCTAGCGCCGTGCCGAAAGCGAACAGCAGGGAGGGCAGCGTGGGAAAGGGCTTCATGCGTTGGATATCCATGGACCGACGTTGAAGCCAAACTAAGGGGCGCCCGTCACCACCGGTTGTCCGTGTGTGTCCGGTTTGTGTCGGCTTTTTTGCCGGGCTGACAAACGCGCCGTAGACTGGTCTGGTATCAAGCTATCGCATGGCCATGGATCTCCAGTCGCTCATCCTTGTCGTCGACGACGACCCCGAACTGCGCCGCCTGATCACGGCGTTTCTCGGTGGTCACGGCTATAGGGTGCAGGCGGCTGAGAATGCCCTGCAGATGAACCTGGCGATCGAGCGTGAGCGTCCCGATCTGGTCGTACTCGACGTGATGATGCCGGGAGAGGACGGCCTGAGTGCCGCCCGCCGCCTGGCCGCGGACAAGGGGCCGCCGGTGATCATCCTCAGCGCCCTGGGCGGCGATACCGACCGCATCATCGGTCTGGAGGTCGGGGCCGACGATTACCTCGCCAAGCCCTGCAATCCGCGTGAGCTGCTCGCGCGCGTGCGTGCGGTGTTGCGCAGAACCGGCAACAGCGAACCGGTAGCGGTCGAGGATGCACGCCCCTACGGCTTCGCCGGCTGGCGCCTGGACGTGACCCGCCGCGACCTGCGCGATMCCACGGGCATCTTCATCAACCTGTCCGACGGCGAGTTCGCTCTGCTGCGAAGCTTCGTCGAGCATCCGCAGCGCATTCTCAGTCGCGACCAGCTGCTCGACCTGGTACATGGCGGACGCTCGGAAGTATTCGACCGCGCGATCGACACCCAGATCAGCCGTCTGCGACGCAAACTCAACGACCGCGTGCACGAGGAGATGATCCGCACCGTGCGCAACGAGGGCTACATGCTGGTCCCCAGGGTGTCGCGCCTGTGATGCATCTGTCCCGCYTTTCAATTTTCTCCCGCACGTTCCTCATGATGATCTGCGCGGTACTGGTCGCCGCGGCGATCGGCTTTGCCGTGCTGTTCATCAGGCCACCCTCGCGCCTGTCCGCCGTGAGCCTGTTCGAACTGGCGGCCGTGCTGCAGCCGGAAACCTCGCCCTTCGGCAACCGGCCTTTCGGCGCACAACACCCCTTCCCCGGCGAAGGCGGCCCTCCGCCGGGCGCCGATTTCGACCGCGGCGGCGACGCCGACCTGGAGGTCGCCACGATGCCGGGCCCGCCAAGCGCCCCGGCCTCATTCGACGAGAAAGGTTCCGAACGCATCGCCATGCACGTGGCGGACATGTTCAAGGTATCCAGCGACCAGGTTCGCGTGTTCATTACCGAGCACGACATGCCCGGCGCGCATGGCCCGATGCGCCTCGGTCTCGGAGGCGGCTCGGTGGTCGCTCTGAAGMAAGCGGACGGCCGCTGGCGCGTGGCCACCGTTCCGGTCGAGTCGTTCCCCACCGTGCTCCAACAGCAGGTCTTCCTGTTACTCGCACTCGGCATCCTCGTCCTGCTGCCTCTCGCCTTCCTCTTCGCCCGCGCCCTTGCCGCACCGATCCGGCGTTTTTCAGAGGCCGCACAGCGGCTGGGCAGCGACACCAGCGCGCCGCCCGTCGTGCGCGAAGGGCCGCCAGAGATGCGCCAGGCCGTCGACTCCTTCAACGCCATGCAAGCGCGGATCAATCGCTTGCTGCAGGAGCGGACGCAAATGATCGCAGCGATCGCGCACGACTTGCGCACGCCGCTCACACGTCTCACCTTCCGCCTGGATGGACTGCCCTCGCCGCTCGCGGAGAAAGTCGACGCCGACATCCAGGAGATGAAGGCGATGATTTCCGCCGCGCTCGATTTCATTCGCGACCGTTCCCTCGGTGTGCATCGCCAGCGCCTGGACGTCCGATTGCTGGTAGAAAGCGTCGTCGACGACCTGGCCGACATCGGCCACGACGTGACCGTACAGGAGGGTTCGGCCATCACGATCGAGGGCGACCCGATCGCGCTGCGTCGCGCGGTGGTGAACCTGGTGGAGAACGGATTGAAATACGGTGAGCGCGTGCGGCTGCGACTGCGTAGCACCGGCGACGGCTGCATCCTGGAGATCGACGACGATGGACCGGGTATTCCCGAAGCCATGCAGCAGCAGGTGTTCGAGCCGTTCTTCCGCCTCGAGGCCTCGCGCAACCGCGACACCGGTGGGATCGGCCTGGGACTGGCCACCGTTCGTGCGATCGTCCTGGATCACGGTGGTACCGTGACGCTGCGCAATCGCAAGGATCGCGGCCTTCGCGCCGTGGTGAGCCTGCCCGCCACGGCGCCTCCAGGCAGCTGAGCCTGGCCATCCATGACTTCCTACCTACGCGGGAGCACCCTCGCGTAGGGTCATAATCGACCTTTCCGTCCCCGGGGGTCCCCATGCGCCATACGCTTCGTCTCCACGCGCTCGCCGCGTGCCTTGCGCTCGCCTTTTCCGCCCATGCCGCCGACAAGGCCACGACGATTCCGGACAAGGCCGTGACCGCGGCGACCGAACTGCGCGACCGCGCAATGAACGACAACACGGGCTATGAGTTCGTTTCCGCACTCACCACCGAAGTCGGCCCGCGCCTCGCCGGTAGCTCCGCCGACGCCCGCGGCGTCGCGTGGACCGTCGCGAAGTTCAAGGCAATGGGCTTCGACAAGGTCTACACCGAGAAGGTGAGCTACCCGTTGTGGCAGCGTCGGAGCGAGCACGGTGCGATCGTCGCACCCTTCCCGCAGCCGCTGGCGCTCACCGCGCTTGGCTACTCCGCAGGCACACCTGCCGGCGGCCTCACCGGCGAAGTCGTCGCCTTCAACGACCTTGATGCACTCAAGGCGGCGGATCCGTCGACCGTCAAGGGCAAGATCGTCTACGTCAGCACCCACATGCAACAGCAGAAAGACGGTCACGACTACGGCATGGGCTCGGCCACGCGTACCCACGGCGCCGTGCTCGCTGCCCAGATGGGTGCTGCCGCCTACCTGCTCCGCTCCGCCGGCACCGATGCGCACAGCCGCACGCCGCACACCGGCGTCACCGGTTTCACCGACCCGAAGCAGGCCATCCCCGCCGCCGCCCTCTCACTGCCCGACGCGGACCAGCTGGAGCGCGTGCTGAAGGAAGGCAAGCCGGTCACGCTCAAACTCGATCTCGATGTCGGCTTTGCCGGGACATACGAAGGCGCGAATGTGATCGCGGAAGTCACCGGTCGTAAATACCCGAACGAAGTCGTCGCTATCGGCGGCCATCTCGATTCATGGGACCTGGGCACTGGTGCGATCGATGATGGTGCCGGCGTTGCCATCGCCGCCGCAGCCGCAAAGCTCATCAAGGACATGCCGCAGCGCCCGGACCGCACCATTCGTGTCATCGCGTTCTCGAACGAAGAGATGGGTTTGTGGGGTGGCCGCGCTTACGCCGAGGCCCATGCGAAAGAGGTGGCGAAGTTCCAGCTAGGCACCGAGTCCGACTTCGGCGCCGGACGCATCTGGCGCATGAGCGCGAGCGTGAAGCCGGAAGCCCTCGGCGCAATCCAGCAGATTGCGAAGGTGGTCGAGCCGATCGGTGTCGCTTACGACGCCAGCAAGCCCGGCGGCGGTGGCTCCGACCTGTCGCAGATGCACGGCAAGGGTATGGCCGCCCTGTCGCTCACGCAGGACGGCACGGACTACTTCGACTACCACCACAACGCCAACGACACGCTCGACAAGATCGATCCGAAGGCCCTGGCGCAGAACGTGGCGGTGTATGCGACGTTCGCTTACATGGCGGCGCAGGCGAATGGCGACTTCGGCTCGAAGCCGGGCGCGTTCGCGAAGGATGGCGCGCACGACTGATCCATGCCGAAGCACGCCGCAGCCCTGTAGGAGCCGCTTCAGCGGCGAACCCTCCGCGATGATGTAGCGAGAGAGGCTTTGTGTTGACTCGGGCGACGGTTTAACCGCTTGCGTGATCAGGGCAAAGCCTCAATCGCAGATCGGTTGAGCTGAGGGTTCGCCGCCACAGCCGGCTCCTACAACAGCACTGGCATCAGTGCACTGGATGAGGCTGCAGCTTCTTCGCGGGCGCGAGGCGCTCCTGCAGGCGGTTCATGTAGAGATAGATCACCGGCGTGAGGTAGAGCGTCAGGATCTGCGACACCACGAGGCCACCCACGACGGCAAGGCCGAGCGGCTGTCGTGTGGAGGCACCGGCGCCGATACCGAGGGCGATCGGCAGGGTGCCCGCAAAGGCGGCCGCCGTCGTCATCATGATCGGGCGAAAACGCACACGGCAGGCTTCCGCAATCGCCTCGGACGGCGCGACGCCACCGTCGCGCTGACGCTCCAGGGCAAAGTCGATCATCATGATCGCGTTCTTCTTCACGATGCCCACCAGCATGATGATGCCGACGAAGGCGAACAGGTCCAGCGACGCGTTGAAAATCACCAGCGTCAGCAGCGCACCCACGGCTGCAGCGGGAAGCCCCGAGAGAATCGTCAGCGGGTGGATGAAGCTCTCGTAGAGGATGCCCAATACCAGGTAGATCACGAACACCGCGAGCAAGAGCAGCAGACCCATGCCCTTGACCGAATCCTGGAAGGCCTGCGCCGTGCCCTGCACGCTCCCGCTCAATGTCGGCGGCAGCTTGAGCTCCGTCGTTGCGCGACCGATGCTCGTCACGGCATCACTGAGCGACACGCCCGGCGCAAGGTTGAACGATACCGTCACGGCCGGAAGCTGGCCCTGATGATTGACCGTCAGCACCTGCGGCTTGCGCTCGAAGCTTGCCACGGTATTCAACGGCACCAGCTTGCCGCTGTCTGAGGTGACATAAAGCCTCGACAGCACCGCCGGGTCGTCCTGCATGCGACGCTCGACCTGAAGGATCACCCAGTACTGCGTGGCCGAACCGTAAATCGTCGAGATCTGGTTCTCACCGAACGCCGAACCGAGTGCCGTCTGCACCTGGTCCATCGTCAGCCCCAGCGGCGCGAGCTTGTTGCGATTGACGGTGACGACCATCGACGGACTGTTGAGGTCGAGATCGGTGGTGACGTCCTGGAAGCCCGGCAGCTTCTGGAACGCGGTGACGAGCTTCCCGGACCAGTCGTAAAGCGCATGTAGATCGGTCGACTGCACGGTGTACTGGTACTGCGCCTTCGACTGGCGGCCGCCGACCTGGATCGACGGTGGATTCTGGATATACGTGCGGATGCCCGGCACCTCGGCGAACTTATGCCGCAGTTCCTGGATGATCTGGTCAGGCGTGGTGTGCCCGCGCTCAGCGGGATCCTTCAGCCGGAGCAGCAACGAGCCGGAGTTGATCGTCGCGCGCGCGCCTCCGGCACCCACGCTGGACATGACGCCTTCGATGTTCGGGTCTTTCTGTGCGATCTCCGCTAGCGACTGCTGGCGTGCGGACATCGCGGAAAAGGAAATGTCGGTCGGGCCTTCCGTGGTGACACGCAGCTGACCGCTGTCACCTGCCGGAATGAAGTCCTTCGGCGTGATCACGAACAACACGCCCGTCGCAGCGAGGCTCAGGGCGAACACGCCGACCACGGTTCGCGGATGGCGCATGCACCAGGCGAGCGTACTCGTGTATCCGTTGGTCATCGACGCGAAACCACGATCGAACCAGACGACGACGAAGCTGCGCTTGTCGTGTGCATGCGCCTTGACGAAGCGACTGCACAACATGGGGGTGAGCGTGATCGAAACGAAGCCGGAAATCAGGATGGAAACGCTGATGACGACCGCGAACTCGTGAAACAGCCGACCGACGATGCCGCCCATGAACATCACCGGGATGAACACGGCGACCAGTGACAAGGTCATCGAGAAGATCGTGAAGCCGATCTCGTTGGCACCCTTCACGGCGGCATCGAAGGGTGTCTCGCCGAGCTCGATGTGACGCATGATGTTCTCGAGCATCACGATCGCATCGTCGACGACGAATCCCACCGCGAGGGTCAGGGCCAACAGGGAGAGGTTGTCCAGGCTGTAGCCCAGCGCGAACATCGCACCGAAAGTACCAAGCACCGAGATAGGCAAGGCGACGGCTGGAATGAGTGTCGCCGAGGCATTGCCCAGGAACAGGTAGATCACGATGACGACGAGGATGCCGGCGAGGATCAGGGTGAACTGGACGTCGTGCACCGAATCGCGGATCGAGTCGGAGCGGTCGTACATCACGTCCAGCTTTACCGACGGTGGCAAGGTCGCGCTGAACGCAGGCAGCAGGGAGAGGATCTTGTCGACCGTCTCCACGGTGTTGGCACCCGGCTGCCGTTGAATGGCCAGGGTGATCGCACGATTGCCGTTGTACCAGCTCGCTTTCTGGTCGTCCTGCACGCTGTCGCGCGGCACGGCGATATCGGAGAGCCGCACGGGCGCACCATTTCGATAAGCGACGACGATCTGGCCGTAATCGGCAGCCCGCATCAACTGGCCATCCGACCGAATGGACAGCAGCTGCCGCCGACCATTGAGTGAACCGGTCGCCTTGTTGACATTCGCGGCGGCAATCGCGTCGACCATCTTGTCGACCCCGATGCCCGTCGCGGCGAGCCGGTCCGGATCCACGGCGATGCGCACGGCGTACTTCTGCGAGCCGTACACGCTCACCTGTGCCACGCCATCGACCATCGAGAGCCGCTGCGCCAGCTCGGTCTCGGCGTAGTCATCTACCGTGGACAACGGCAGCGTCGTCGATTGCATGGTGAGGAACAGAATCGGTGCGTCGGCCGGGTTGACCTTGCGGTAGGTGGGCGGCGTCGGCATGTCCTGCGGCAGCTGTCGCTGCGCGGCGGAGATCGCGGCCTGGACGTCCTGCGCCGCGCCGTCGATGCTGCGATCGAGCGAGAACGTCACGGTGATCGTGGTCGAGCCCAACGAACTGGACGAGGTCATCGAGTCGATGCCGGCCACGGTCGAGAGCTGCGATTCGAGCGGCGTCGCCACCGACGACGCCATGGTCTCCGGCGACGCTCCGGGCAATGAGGCACTGATGTTGATCGTGGGAAAATCGACGTTCGGCAGTTCGTTCACGGGCAGCCGCGGGTACGCAGCGATACCGAAGATGACCAGTGCCGCCATCAGCAGCGTCGTCATCACCGGGCGACGGATGCAGAGTTCCGGCAGGTTCATGCGCCTTCCTCAGCCTTTGTCGGCGCGTACGCGCGCACCGTCCACCAGAAGCATCTGCCCTTCGGTGACGACCTGTTCGCCGCCCTCGAGACCCTTGTCGATCACCGCGCGATCGGCCGTGGTCGCTCCGGTGGTGACGCTTCGCTGCTCCACGGTCTTGTCCGCTTTGACGACGAAGACGAACGAGCCCGACGTGGAACTCTGCAGCGCGATCACCGGAACGCTGACCGCGTCCGTAAGACGCGTCGTGGGCAGGGTCACGTCGGCGAACTGGCCGGGCGTGAGCCGACCGTCCGCGTTGTGGAACCGGCCTTTCAGGATGATCGTTCCCGTGGTCGGATCCACCGCATTGTCGATGAACTCGAGTTCGCCCTGCAGCGGTGTGCCCTTGTCGCCGGGAATACTCGCCTGCACGGGCAACGGGCCCTTGCGCACGCTGCTGCGCACGGCGGAGAGGCTGTCTTCCGGAATGGAGAATGCGACACGGATCGGGTCGACTTCGTTGAGCACCACGATGTCGGTCGTGTCGGCCGTAAGCGTGGCGCCGGGGTAGGCCAGCGGGGCGCCGGTCACCCCGTCGAAGGGGGCGCTGATCGTCGTGAAGTCGAGCTGGGTCTGCGCGGCTCTCGCCGCGGCCCGATCGCTTTCCAGTGCCGCACGGGCGACACCGAGGTTGGCCTTGTACAGGTCGTAATCGGCGCGGCTGACGAAGCCCTTGCCAAGCATGTTTTCGTAGCGGGCCAGGTCGGCCTCGGCTTTCACCAGCTGCGCCTGGTCACGCGACACATTGCCCTGCGCCTGGTCGTAGGCGGCTTTCAGCGGCCGCGGATCGACCCGGGCCAGCAGATCCCCTTTTTTGACGTGGGTGCCGGGAGTGAACGCGAGTGCCTCCAGCTGCCCACTGACCCGCGAACGCAGATTGACCGTGGAATACGCTTCGGCCCGACCGATCACCTTCAGCGATAGGTCGATCTCGCCGCGGGTCGCGAGCGCGGTGGTTACCGGCACGCCGGCCGCGGTCTTATCGCCGGGCTTCGGGCCGTCCTTGCCGCCGGCGTCGTGGCGCCAGATCGTCGCGGCAATGGCACCGACGGCGACCAGCACCGCTATGACGAGAAATTTCTTCCCTGGGGAACGTTGCATGTGGGCTCCGGCCGAATCCTGGGGGTCCGGTCGCCGCGCTCGGGAGCGCGGACTGGTTTTGGTTCGGACATCCTTCGTATAAACGCAGGTCGTGGCGTTTGGTTGACCGGCCGGTCAGCTTTCTTCGGACGGGCCGTCGAGGCTCTGGAGGTTCTCTTTCATGCGGTCCAGGACCGCAAGCATCGTGGTCAGGTCATCGGGAGAGATGCCGGCCGTGGCGTCGCGGCGAAGGCCACGGGCGATATCTTCCATGCCATCGATGACACCACGCGCCTGCTCGGTGTCGTGAAGACGCCAGGCGCGCCGGTCCTTCGGGTCGGCGCGTCGTTCCACGAAGCCGGCGGCCTGCAGGCGGTCAATGACGCGTCCCACGGCGATCGGCTCCATGTCCAGCTGTTCAGCCAGTTCGTTCTGCCGCATGCCGGGGCGCCGGTGAAGGGCCTTAAGGGCACGCCACTGGGCACGAGTCAGGCCGAAACGCACGGCTCTGCGGTCGAAGTGCTTGCGAAAGAGCAAGGTAACGTCATTCAGCAGGTAGCCGAACGAGATGTCTTCAACTTTGAGCTGATCGGCCATAACCTGGAGCATGCTGCGAAAGGGAGTACATCCATCGTAGCCAATTGCGGCGCCACCGTCACAGAAGGAGGCGAGATGGCTTTGGAGCTGATCGAGACGGATATCACGCGGCTGGCGGTCGACGCCATCGTGAACGCTGCCAGCGAGTCCCTGCTGGGCGGCGGCGGGGTGGACGGGGCTATCCACCGGGCCGCCGGACCGGCCCTGCTGGCCGCTTGYCGGGCGCTTCCGGAAGTGGCTCCCGGTGTGCGCTGCCCAACCGGGGAGGCCCGTCTCACGGCAGGCTTCGCCCTCCCCGCGCGCTTCATCATCCATACGGTGGGACCCGTGTGGCAGGGCGGTGGCCGGGACGAGGCCGACCGACTGGCCGCCTGCTATAGGAATGTTCTCAAAATGGCAGAGACGCATGGCATCGCGTCCATCGCGTTTCCCGCGATCAGCGCAGGGGTCTACGGCTACCCGGCCGATGCCGCCGCGCGCATCGCGGTCGATACGCTGCGCGCGGCGCCATGGCGTCCTGGACGCGTGGTGTTATGCACGTTCGGGCCGTCGATGACGCAGGCGTACGAGCGACTGCTCTGATCGAAACTACCGGGGATACAGGGGCGGRAGGCCCGACGGCTCCTTTCCATCCGGCAGGGTCGACCAGTCGAATCCCCGTGTGAACGCTGCCTTCAGCACGACGGGGTCGACCGCGCCACCGGCGAAGCGCGCGCGCTGGAGCATGACGATCGCGGCCCGCTGATCCTCTCCGGCCAGCGCCTCCGACAAAGCACCTGTGCTGCGAAGGGACGGCCGTACCGCCTGTGCCCAGGCCAGCAGCAGAGCGTCCAACGTCCCGGCATCAACGGATGTCGAGGAAAGAAACGCATCGCGTGCCGGTCGTTCGCGAACAGGCCCGTGGGACACGGGCGCCGCGGCGTTTGCCGCTGCCGTTGCCGATCCACGGCGCCGACCGAAAAACAGCCATGCCGCGACCGTAGCCAACCACAGCAGCACCGCCGCCAGGAACAGCCAGCGCCACGGCGTGGAAGAAGCTGACGGTGCCAGTGAGGTAGCGGAAGAGGTCGAGGCGGCCGCGGAGGGCTGCGCGACGGATGCGCCCGAGACGGGTGGCGGTGTCGCACCCGCACCGGATGCCACCTCGATATCGTGGGCGGGCACCGTGGCGACTTCCGGCTTGTCGGTCACCACGTTCCACCAGTGCAACGTGGTTTCGGGAATGTGCAGCGTTCCGCTGCGCGTCGGCACGACGGCGAAACCCTGCTGGCGACGACCGGTTATCCATGCCCCGTTGCTGCCACCACCCGTGACGGCTTTGTCCGGATAGACGTCCGCGCCGTCGATCCTGGGCAGCGAGAGCGCGGGCAACGCTTCGAAAGGCATGCCGACGGCGTCGAGCCGCATCGTCAACGTGATCGGCTGGCCGACGCGCCCCTTGCCATCGGCCGGCAGGCCTTCGAGGGAGAGCCTGAGCTCGCGCGCCGGAATCCAGGCGGCGTCCGGTGCCGACGCCGGACGATCGCGAACCGTCACACGCAGCCGCTCGGCCACGGCGCTGACCGGCGCGCCGGCACCGAAGAACGAGCCCCCATCGGATGGATCGATCGCCGTTCCCTGGAAGGTCGGTGGCTGGATATCCAGGCTGCCTGCGCGCTGCGGGAAAATGGCGTAGTGACGTTCGAGGACATTGAATCGCCGACCGCCACGCATGGCCTGGTAGTTCGCGTCCTGTCCCACGCGACGGACCTCGGCACCTTCCGCCGCAGGATCGCCGAGTTGACCGTCAGCGAGGTTCACCGCGAGATAAAGACGCAGCGTGTAGTCGATCTGTTGCCCGACATAGGCCTGCGTCGGCTCGGCCTTGCCTTCGAGCACGACCGGACGATCGGCGGCGGGTGCACTCGTGTTCGATGACGTCGCGACATCGAGCGGTACCGGCTGGGTGCGTTGACCGCCGACGACGAGGGCCGGGATCGTGACATGCCCCTCGCGGCGCGGACTCAACGAAACGCCAAGAATGGTGTGGGCTTCGCGACGTCCGTTGACGATGCTGAGGGAGTGGTTGGTCGACGTGCCCAGGATCACGAAGTCGTTCTGTAGCGGCGACAGGTCCGGTTCGTCCACGGACTCATCGCCAATCTCGATATTCAACGTCACCGTCTCGCCGACGCCCACGCTGCTGCGATCGAGCGAAGCGACCGGCGGCGCGGATTGCGCCATGGCCATCGAGGGGATCGCTAGCGCAAGGACCAGCAACAGGTAACGCATCGTCACTCCTCCGGCTCGGCGCCGTGACGACGCTGGTATTCGAGCATGAATTTTCTTCGCAGCAGGCCACCGGGATCGTCGGGGACGCGCATCAGCGCGCGGCGCACGTCGGCCGGCAGCTTCGACGAGGCGTCTTCGGCGGAGAGCTCGCCGAGGTCGTGTCCCTTGTCATCGGCCGGCTTGCCTTTCTTGCCGGCAAGCGCCGCATCCATCTGCTGTTTCAACGCGGCCTGGGCCTGTGCAGCCTGCTGGCGCTCGGCAGCGGACTTGGCTTCCGCATCGCCCTGGGGCGCCTGGGATTTGCCTGGCTCCTTGCCCTTGTCGCCACCTTCGCCTTCGCCGGTCTTGTCCTGTGAACCCTGTTGTTTCTGCTGTCCGTCCTTGCCATCGGCGCCGGGCTGCTGACCTTGCTGACCCTGTTCGCCCTGCTGGTCCTTGYCCTGATCGCCCGATTGGCCCTGCTTCTTGTCTTGCGGGCTTTTTCCGCTCTGCCCTTCGTCTTTCTTGTCCTGCTTCTGCTTCTGCTTCTGCAGAAAATCCGCAACCGCCTTGCGATTCGCCGCAGCATCCGCGTTGCCTGGATTCACTTTCAGGGCACGGTCGTACGCGGCAAGCGCATCGTCGTAGCGCTCTTGTTTGGCCAACGCGTTACCGAGATTGTATTGAGAATCGCTATCGGCACCCTGGGCAAGGGCGGCCTCTGATCCCGCGTAATCACCGGCCCGATAGGCAGCGGCGCCGAGCAGGCCCTTGCTCGTCGCCAGCGACTGCGCGCGCTTCGCATCGCCATCGGCCAGCGCCTTCGCCGCCTGCTGGTCGCGCGTACGGAATGCGTTCGTGACGCCGTCGGCGCGCGCGGGCGCCAGGGGCATCAACGTCAAGGCCAGCACGAGCAACCATCCACGCCGGAATGCCAGGGCGACGATCGGCAGAAGCGGAATGAGCAACCACGGCCCCCGATCCTGCCATAGGCCCGACGTGGCGCCTTCGACGGCCTTGCCCCCGCCATCGCCATGCAGCGCCGATGCGAGCGAGGCCACGTCGGACTGGTCGTCGGTGGTGACGACATAACGGCCACCGCCGGCGACAGCCACGGCGGACAGTGACGTGTCGTTACGGGCCGCCATGACGATCGCGCCTTGCTCGTCCTTGAGAAAGCCGCCGTCATCACCGGGAACCGGTCCGCCGCGCGGGGTGCCAAGACCGAGAACGGACACGGTGTTCCCGGCGGCACGTGCGCGGCCGGCAGCCCCCGCGGCCGAGGCGTCGGCGTGATCGGTCACCAGGACGATCGAACCGCCGCGAATACCGGCATGACGAATAAGCTCGGCAGCCATGTCGATCGCCTTGCCCGGATCGTCACCGGCCACGGGCATCGTGTCGGGTGCCAGCGCGGTGAGCAGGTCGTCCACGCTATGAGCGTCGGTCGTTAGAGGAGCCACCGTGAACGCTTCACCGGTATAGGCAACCAGCGCGTTCATCCCGTCACGATTCGCGGCATAGAGTTCACGCACCTTGTAGCGCGCACGACTGAGCCGGTCGGGCACGACATCGTGCGAGAGCATGTGTTGCGACATCGAGACGACCACGACCTGTGCGGCACGCTCGGCGAAAAGCGGCTGCGACTGGCGATCCCAGGCGGGGCCGGCCAGGGCGAGAACGGCGAGGATGGCGGCGGCGATAAAAGCGACCACGGGAGCGCGTGACGCACCGGGTTTACCGTCGAGCAGATGCGGCAACAAGAGCGGATCCGCGAGGCGCGTTAGCATGCGCACTGCCGCCGACCGCCTGCCGACAAGCCACGCGAGCACGGGCACCGAAAGCAGTAGCCAGAGCCAGCGTGGCTCGATGAAATGCAGATGGCCGAGCCACTCGGTCATGCGAAGGCCCTCCGCCCGAGATAGCGCGGCAACGCGCCGATGGCGAATAGCACGAGCGAGGCCAGCAACGGCCAGCGGAACAGCTCGTAGCGCGGCCTGAGGGCGGCGCCTTGCTGAGGTACGGGCTCCAGCGCATCGATCGCGCGGTAAGCCTGGGCGAGTTCGGCGCTGTCCGTCGCGCGGAAGAATCGCCCGCCCGTCTGGTTGGCGATATCGGTAAGCATAGACACGTCGAGATCGGCCGAAGGGTTTACCTCGCGACTCCCAAAGAAATCCGGAACGCGCATGGACGTCGCGCCGATACCGATCGTATAGACGCGAACCCCGGCAACCTTGGCGGCGCGCGCCGCCTCACGCGGCGAAATGGATCCCGCATTGTTTACGCCATCGGTGAGAAGTATGACCACGCGCGCCTGTTCGGGCATGTCGGCGAGGCGCTTCACGGCGACAGCCAGGGCATCGCCGATGGCCGTCTCCCGACCGGGCAAGCCGACCACCGCACCGTGCAACTGCGCGCGGACCGCATCCAGATCGTAAGTGAGCGGTGTGACGAGGTAGGCCTGCGAACCGAACAGGATGAGGCCCAGCTCATCGCCCGCGCGCCGATCGATGAAGTCGCCGGCGATCGCCTCGACGGCGGCAAAGCGCGTGACGTTGCGGCCAGCCAACTCCATGTCGTCGAGCGACATGCTGCCGGAGAGATCCACCGCGAGCATGGTCGCGCGTCCGCTACGCCGCTGTGGCTCCGGTGGTCCGAGCCACTGCGGTCTGGCCGCGGCGGTGACGAGGCAAAGCCAGGCAAGCGCCAGCAACAAGGTTGCCGAGAACGGCGCCCGGGTCACGGATGCCGCCACGAGCGACAGGCCCGGCTGCGGCAGGTTCATGGCCTGCGCGGGTTTCAAGGGGCGCAACACATGACGCAACAGCCAAGGTAACGGCAGGGCAGCGAACAGCCACGGCCATGCGAACTCAGGAAGCGACATGCGGCAGCCTCCTTCGCAGGGCGACGCGCACCCAGGCTTCGACATCGAGCGCTGTCGACGGCACGTCGAGCGCTGCCTCGGGACGGTAGATGGCGTCTTCAATCCGCGCCAGGCGGGTGACGTCCTGTCGGGGTGCCATGGCGGCGAGGGCATCGCGCCACGCCACGCCTTTCAGCACCACGCTGCGAGGGTCGTTCGTGCGGGCGACGCGACGCAGAAGCTGGCTTGCAACGGTGGCGAACGCGGCGACATTACCGTCTTGCGCGCAACGCGCGGTGGCGTCGCGAAGGTCGGCCAGCGCGGCATCGACACGACGGTTCCACGCCGCACGACGACGAAGGAACACTATGACAGCGACCGTCGCCGCGACGAGCAGGGCGAACAGGACCCACCACCCGGGGGCCAGCGGCCACCACATGGATACCTGTGGCACGTGGATGTCGCGCAGTTCGGGGCCCGGGGTCGGCATCAACGTGCCCTTCCCGAACCGAGTAGCGCGACCACGGCATCGAGCGGATCGGCCGTGGTGTCGATCGTGCGCGCCCGCACGCTGAGTCCATCGGCAAGCACGGATAGTCGCCGCACGCCTTCACCGAGCGTGCGCGCGAAATCCGCGCGCTGGCGCTCACCCTCAAGGACGATGTCGTAGTGAATGCCGCCGTGCGCAAGCGGGTAACGACCTGCCGGCGGCGGGGCGAGCTCCAGCGCATCGGCGACAGTGAGCACGGACACCTCCGCCTTGCCGACCAGGCCGAGCATCCGTCCGCGCGCGGTATCGTCCACGGCGAAACCGTCACTGACGATCAGCACACGCGATGCGCCGTGCATGAGACGGCCCGCACGTTGCAGGGCCGACGAAAGGGTTTCGTCCGCGCCGGGCGGCAACGCGTCCCATGCGGCGATCGCACCCACGACGGCAAGCGCCCCGCGAGCCCCGCCAAGGGGACGAAGCAGGTGGCGTTGACCACCGAACGCAAGCACACCGACGCGATCGCCGCCACGCACGGCATACCACGCGGCCATCGCCGCGGCGCGTGCCGCCTGCACGGATTTGAATCGCGTACGGGTGCCGAAGCGCATGCTCGCGTTGCTGTCGAGAAGGATCAGGAGACGACCTTCACGCTCTTCCTCGAAGAGCTTGGTATGCGCGACACCGCTACGTGCGGTCAGTCGCCAGTCCATGCGCCGTACGTCGTCACCGGCCTGGTAAACGCGAGACTCGGCGTAATCCATGCCCCGGCCGTGTAACCGGCCGGGCCGCTGGCCGCTGCGCTGCACCCTCGACACGACAGGGGGCGTCGGCGCACGTGCCACGCGTGCACGTAGTGCGATCAGTTCGGGCAGCGACACGTGGACGCGCCCCTCCGGAATGGGGACGACGGCACTCACGGCAGCGGCACGAGATCCAGCAGGCGATCGATCACCGAATCGATGCGCACGCCTTCCGCCTCGGCCTCATAGCTGGGCAACACACGGTGACGGAGCACTTCGTGCGCAATGACATGGATATCTTCCGGGATGACGTAATCGCGACCGGCAAGCCAGGCATGCGCGCGGGCGCAGCGATCGAGGGCGATGGTGGCGCGCGGGCTGGCACCCCAGGCGATCCAGCGCGCGAGCTCCGGGCCATATTTCGCAGCGTTACGGGTGGCGACCACGAGCTGGGTGATGTACAGCTCGAGCGGCGCGGCCATGTGTACGGCAAGCACGGCGTCGCGCCCGGCAAACACGTCAGCCGGACGCAGCATGTGCGCGGGAGGCGGCACCGGGTGCATGGCTTCGCGTGCCTGGTCGCGCGCCAGGCGAAGGATCGCCAGTTCGGCATCGGCGTCGGGATAGCCAATGGTGACGTGCATCAGGAAGCGATCGAGCTGGGCCTCCGGCAGGGCGAAGGTTCCTTCCTGCTCGATGGGGTTCTGGGTCGCCATGACCATGAACAGATCGGGCAGCGGCCAGGTGCGTCGGCCAATGGTGATCTGTCGCTCCGCCATGGCCTCGAGCAGGGCYGACTGCACCTTGGCCGGCGCGCGATTGATCTCGTCCGCCAGAACGATGTTGTGGAACAGCGGCCCCCGCTCGAACTCGAAGGTGCCGGTCTGCGGACGGAAGATATCGGTGCCGGTGAGGTCGGCGGGCAGCAGGTCAGGGGTGAACTGGATACGGTGGAAATCCGCCTCCACGCGTGTGGCGAGGGCCTTGATCGCCGTGGTTTTAGCCAGCCCGGGCGCACCTTCGACGAGCAGGTGCCCGTCCGCCAGCAGGGCGATCAGCAGGCATTCGACCAGGTGCGGCTGACCGATGATGCCGCGGGACAACTCCTCACGCAGGCGGACGAACGCTTCCTGGAGAGGCGTCGTGGCAATCGGCAGCTCGGACATCGGGGGCTCTCGTGCGGGTAGAGGGACGATGAGACCACAGCCGGCCGGAGAAGTTTAGGGGCGAAAAAAAAGGGGCGGCCCTGAGGCCGCCCCTTTTTTTCACTGCAGCCAGGTTATTGCAACGAATCGGAAAGGATTCGCGGCGTAACGAAGATCAGCAGCTCGGCCTTGTTGTTCTGGCGGTTCGTGTTGCGGAAGAGGACGCCCAGACCCGGAATATCGCCCAGGCCCGGCACCTTGTTCGTCGTATTGGACTTGGTGATCTCGTAGATACCGCCCAGGACCACCGTCTGACCGTTGTCGACCAGCACCGAGGTGTTGATCTCGCGGGTATCGATCGAGGGCACGAAGCCACCGCCCGGCGACGGGGTCTGGCTCGCCAGCGCGTCCTTCTTGACGTTGATCTTCAGATACACGCGGCTGTCGGCCGTGATCGTCGGGGTGACGCGGAGTTCGAGCACGGCGTCCTTGAACTGGACCGTCGCGTTCTGCGCACCGCCGCCCGAGCTCGAGGCCTGGTAGGTCACGTAGCCGATCTGGGTACCCTGCTTGATCACCGCTTCCTGCTGGTTGGCGGTAATGACACGCGGGCTGGAGATCACTTCGCTACGGCCTTCGGTCTGCGCCGCCGAGAGTTCCAGGTCTACCGCATAGTTCGCCCCGAGGATGCCCAGGCCGATGCTACCAGCCGGGTTCGAGACGGGCAGGTTGACGTTGTAACCACCCGGGAAGGTCAGCGTGTTGTCCGTCTGCGTACCGTTGTTCAGGTTGTGGACGTTGGTCAGCAGACCCGGCGTACCCAGCTGCGTGCCGGTACCGCTGCTCAGGTCCGGTGTCGTGCCGATGACCTGGCCGCCCGGGTTCGTCTTGAACGCCTGCACACCCCAGCGAACACCGAGCTGACGGGTGAACTGGTCGGTGGCGACGACGATGCGCGACTCGATCAGCACCTGCTGCACGGGACGGTCGAGCGTCCCGATCAGTTCACGCAGGTCACGAATCTTGTCCGGCGTGTCGTTGATCAGCAGGGTGTTGGTACGGTCGTCGAACGAAACGCTGCCGCGGGTCGAGAGGAAGCCTCGCGAACCACCCGATGTCGAACCGCCGCCACCCGAGCTCTGCATGCTTCCCGAGGTCAGGAGCTTGGCGATGTCTTCCGCCTTGCCGTAGCTGATCGGGATGTAGTCGGAGATCAGCTCCGCCGATTCCTCGGCCTTCTGGCGCGCATCGGCGAGGCTCTGCTCGTAATTGGCGAGTTCGGCCTGCGGGGCGATCCAGATGACGTTGCCGCTACGACGCTTGTCCAGGCCCTTGGCACGCAGGATCACGTCCAGTGCCTGGTCCCACGGCGTATTGACCAGGCGCAGGGTGACACTGCCACCGACGCTGTCGGACGCGACCAGGTTGAGCTTGGCTTCGTCGGCGATCAGCTGGAGGGCCGAGCGCACCGGAATATCCTGGAAGTTGAACGTCAGTCGCGAGCCCGAATAGGTCGGTTCCTGACCCTTGGCGGCCTTGCCCGTCAGCGCGGCAGTCTTCTTTGCAGCGACTTCGATCACATACTCGGTGCCGCTCTGGTAGGCGGACGTCTCGATTTCACCCTTGGTACGGATGTCGAGGCGGGCGCCGCCCGGGGAGGCCTTGGAGTCGATCGACTGGACCGGCGTGGCGAAGTCGAGCACGTCCAGACGCTGGGCGAGCTTTGCCGGCAGGCTGGAACCCGCCAGGCTGACGATCACGTGATCGCCTTCGCGGTGCATTTCCGGCGTCGTCGCGGTGCTGCCGAGGGTCACGATGACGCGACCTTCGCCATTCGGACCGCGCCGGAAGTCGATGTTCGACACCGGGATACCCGCACTCGAGGGGAGTGCCTTGGTCGGGTCGGACACGATGGCCGTGGTCGTCGTCGCGCCGGTCGGACCGTTGTTCACGGTGACGATGAGGTTCTTGCCCTCGGCGCGCGTGCGGTAGGCCGATTCGCGGAACAGCTCGATGGTGACGCGAGTGCGCCCACCGGCGGCGACCACCGAGACACCCGCCGTGGAGCCCTTGGCGATGTCGATGTGACGACTGCTGAACGCGTTGGTCGTGTCAGGCAGATCGATGGCGATGCGTGGCGGATTGTTGGTCGTGAAGACCTTCGGATCCGGCGCATTTTCAGAGAACGCGAGGGTCAGTTCGATGCGCCCCCCGGGCTGTGCATCGTAGCTGACATTCTGCAGGGCGTTGGCCGCCGATGCGGTGCCTGCGAACACGCCGGTGAAAGCAAGCGTGGCGCCGAGCACCCAGCGGCGCGCGCGCTGGCGCGCGCTACCCGGCAGATGATGGAAGTTGGTCGTCATGTGCGTCATCCCCGAGTTCTTATTTTTCGCCGACCGCGATGCTTGCCGGACGCTCCATCCAACCGCCCTGGCCGTTAGGCACCAGTTCGACCAGATCGATCCGATCCTCCCCGACGGCCGTCACGCGACCGTAGGCCTGCCCCATGTATTCGTTGCGGTGGATGCGATGGATCACCCCACCCGGATCTTTTACGAGAGCTTCGAGACTGGAACCAGCACCAACCGTGCCAACCATCTTCAGGGTGTCGAGCGAGAACATCTCGAGCGGCTCCTTGGGACGGTTCTCATCCGGCCGCGGCCCCGAAGACACGTTCGTGTCCATTTCAGCCGTGCTCGGGCTGAACGGGTCGCGAGCGCCCTGGTCCTGGTAAGCGAACGTCTCGAACGTGCGAATCACCGGAAGAACCGGAATTGGCTCCCCCTTCTTGTGCTTTTCGGCATCGACCCACTCGCGCAGGTCCGACGTTCCTTTCGTGCAGCCAGCCAGGGCGAGGGCCGCGAAAAGCATGGAAGCGGCAGGCCGCAGCTTGATGGACATAGCGTTCATCACTTGGCCCCCTTGATCGGAGTCGCCGGGGCCGTGGTCTCGTCGTCTTCCAGGTAGCGATAGGTTTTCACCGTACCCTGGAGAACCAGCTGACCGGAGTTGGCGCTGTTCTTATCGCCGGGCTTCGGCGACAAGGACACGTCGTGCAGCGTCAGGATGACGACGCGAGGCAACGACGCCACGCCACTGATGAACGTACCGAACTGGTGATAGGTACCGACCATGCGCAGCGTGATCGGTTTCTCGGCGTAGAAGTCTTTCGGTGTTTCCGGACCCGGCTGGAACAGCTCCGTCTCGATGCCGGCGGCGAGCGCCGTCTGCGAGATGTCGATGAGCAGCTCGGGCATTTCCGTACGGCTGGGCAGCTGACGCAGCAGGGTGCGCAGCATGTCCTGCATTTCGGTCAGCTGCTGCTCGAGGGCTTCCAGGTTGGCGGACTTCGCCTGTTTCTGGGAGAACTCGACCTTGAGCGACTCTTCCTTGGCCTCTGCCGAAGCGAGGTCATCCTGCTGCGTGCTGATCTCGAAGTACCAGCCGGCGAGCACGACGACCACGAACAGCAGGCCGGTGAAGAACAGCTTGATCGACTTCGGCCAGCCGCCGACGTTATGGCGATCGAGGTTACGCAGATCGTCAAAGAACTTCATGGCTTGGCTCCTGCCGTGGTGGCGGAAGCCGGACGCGGTGCAACGGCCGGTGTAGCAGCCGGGGCCGCGGCGGCGGTCGACGAAGCGGGAGCGGCGGCGGGCTTACCGACCACGGCATTGGCGCCGTTCACCAGTGCCGCCGGAACCGTCGCGACGGACGAAGCCGACGCCGGAGCCGCGCTGCTGGACGAATCCGCCGGCGCGCCATCCGGCGTATCGCCCGGATGATTCAGGCGAACGTCGAGCCCGAACACGTAAGGCATCCGCGAGGCGTCGTGCGTGTTTTCGGTCTTGCGCAGGTCCGCATGGCCCATCCAGGGCGACGCTTCGATGTTGCGCATGTACTCGGCCACGCTGGAGTTGGACTGCGAGACGCCGTCGAGGCTCATCGAGTCACCCGACTGCTTCATGCCTGCCAGGCGCGCGCTCGACGGGATGGTCTTCACCAGTTCGTCGAACAGGTGGACCATCTGCGACCGGTTCGCCTGCAGCTGCTCGATGATCTGCTTGCGCTGGAGCAGGCCCGCACGGACCTTTTCGAGGTCCTTGATCTTGGCGATGCGGTCGTCGAGCTGCTTGATCTCGCCCTGCAGGTACGTATTGCGCTCGGCCTGGTTGTCGATGCGAGCGTCCATCCAGAAGGACCACGCGATCAACACCACGAGAGCGGCGCCAAACGCCATGCCGAGCTGGATGTAGAACTCGCGTTCGCGGAGTTTGCGCCGCTCGGCGCGCCAGGGAAGCAGGTTGATATGTGCCATCAGTCGAAGCTCCTCATGGCGAGGCCGACGGCAATCATCAGCGCGGGCGCATCCTGGGCCAGGGTCTGGGCCTGGACACGGCTGGAAAGCGCCATCCGGGCCAGCGGGTTGGCGACGACGCAGGGCACGCTCAGCTGCTGCTCGAGAAGTTCCGTGATCCCTTCGATGGACGCGCAGCCACCGGCCAGGACAACCTGGTCGACGCGGCTGTACTCGCTACCGGCGAAGAAGAACTGGAGCAGACGGCTCACCTGCTGGACCAGCGATTCCYTGAACGGCTCCAGGGCTTCCATCTCGTAAGACTCGGGCAGGCCACCCTTGCGCTTGGCCCGACCGGCTTCCTCGTAGGAGAGACCGTAGCGACGCATGATCTCGTCGGTGAGCTGCTTGCCGCCGAAGACCTGCTCGCGGGAGTAGATCGTCCGCTGGTTCTTCAGCACGGCCAGGGTGGTCATGGTGGCGCCGATGTCGACAACCGCCACCAGGGCATCCCGGGAGACCGCCAGCTGGTCGGCCACCATGGCGAAAGCGTTCTCCATGGCGAAGGCCTCGACGTCCACGACCCGGGCAGTGAGTCCGCCCAGGTCGAGCGCGGCGATGCGCATGTCCACGTTCTCGGTCCGCGAGGCGGCGAGAAGGATGTTGTTCATCTCGGGATTGTCGCGAACCGGCCCTACGATCTCGAAATCGAGGCTAACTTCCTCGATCGGGTAGGGAATGTACTGGTTCGCCTCGACCTGGATCTGACCTTCGAGGTCATCCTCCGAGAGGTCGGCCGACATGGGAATGATACGGGTGATCACGGCGGAGCCGGCCACGGCAGCAGCGCCGTGTTTGAGCTTGGATCCGGATCGGGCCAGTGCCCGCCGAATAGCCTCGCCCACCGCTTCGACCTCAACGATGTTCTTTTCGACGACGGCATTGGGCGGCAGCGGCTCAACGGCATAGTGTTCGACGCGATAGCGTCCACCTGCCTGACTGAGCTGCAGCAGCTTTACTGCGGTCGAACTGATGTCGACGCCTATCAAAGGCGCCGCCTTGGGTGTAAAGAGCCCCACGTTGTCCCCCTTCCCCGCGCCTTTGTCGGAATTGGTCTTCGGCGCGAAGGCATTAGATCTAAAACTTAACAGATTGGCAACGGGCGAAATCGACCCTTACCGGCACTAATTCACAAATCCTGTCACTGGGTTAGCGAAAACCCTTCACTGCTGGTCGAGCGTCCCCCAGCCCTTCGCGTCCCCGGCTTAGCTCTATACTCCGCCACGACCCACACGGCGGTGACCCCTTCCCCCTCCATGCGAATCCTCAAGCGTCTGCTGCGCATTGCGCTGTACCTCGCCCTGGCCGGCATCCTTTTCGTGGCAGGCGCCATTGGCGTCGCCTACTGGCTGCTGGCCCCGCGCCTCCCCTCGGTCGCGGTCCTGCGCGACTATCACATGCAAGTTCCGCTCCGGGTACTGAGCTCCGACGGACGGCTGATCGCCTCCTTCGGCGAGACCCGACGCATTCCGGTGCACATCGCCGACGTGCCGGCACGGCTCAAGAATGCTGTGTTATCGGCCGAAGATGCCGATTTCTATAGTCATCCGGGCATCGACTGGCACGGTATCGCCCGCGCCGGCATCCACGTCATCGTGTCCGGCGGCGACAAGGGCCCCGGTGGCTCGACCATAACGCAGCAGGTCGCACGCAACTTCTTCCTCAGCCCCGAAAAGCTTTATTCGCGGAAACTGACGGAAGTATTCATCGCCTTGCGCATGGAGAACGAGCTCACCAAGGACCAGATCCTGGAGCTCTACATCAACAAGATGTTCCTCGGCCATCGCTCGTACGGCCTCGCGGCGGCGGCCTCGTACTACTACGGCAAGACGCTCGACCAGCTGACCGTAGCCGAGAGTGCCACCCTGGCTTCGACCTTCCAGCTGCCCTCGGTGGTCAACCCGCTGAACAACCCCAAGCGGATGATCGCCCGTCGCGACKGGGTGCTCGGCCAGATGCTCTCCAACCGCTTCATTACCCAGGCGGAGTACGACGAGGCCGTCAAGGAACCCAACGACGCCTTCCCGCACGAGCAACAGATCGAGGTGGACGCGCCGTATCTTGCCGAAATGGTGCGCCAGCAGGTTCTGGAGAAACTGGGCAATGACGCCCTTACCGAGGGCTACGTGGTCCACACCACCGTGCCGAGCGACAGCCAGGCGGCCGCCAACGATGCGCTCCGCGGGCGGCTGTCCGCCTATGACCGGCGCCACGGCTACCGTGGCCCGGAAGGTCATGAAGAGCTCTCTGCCCAGGCTGGCCCCGAGGACTACGACCGCGTTCTCGCCGGCTACACGAGCGTGGCGGGCATGATGCCGGCCATCGTCACCGAAACCGGGGCGAAGGAGGCGACGGTGTACCTGTCCGCGAAGGAGTCGGCGACCTTGAGCCTGGACTCGATCGCCTGGGCCCGGCCCTACGTGAATGAGGGACGCGCGGGCGCGGCACCGACGCGTGTCGACGCCGTCCTCAAGCGCGGGGACGTGATTCGCCTCATCCGCAGCGAGAAGGACGACATCAACGAAGACGCGAAGGCATCGGACACCGCGAAGGCCACGACGGAAGCGAAGCCCGATCCAGGCAAGGGCGCCTGGCACCTGACCCAGATCCCCGCCGTGCAGGCCGCCCTCGTCTCGGTCGACCCCGAAGACGGTGCCGTCCGTGCGCTGGTGGGTGGTTTCAGCTTCCTTCGTTCGAAGTTCAACCGTGCCGTGATGGCAGCGCGCCAGCCGGGTTCGAGTTTCAAGCCATACCTGTATTCGGCCGCCTTCGAGCGAGGCTTCACGCCCGCCTCCATCGTCAACGATGCGCCGGTCGCCTTCCCCGATCCGTCGCGCCCCGATGGCATGTGGACGCCGGCGAACGACGACAACAAGTTTGCAGGGCCGATGCGCCTGCGCGAGGCGCTGGTGYAGTCGAAGAACCTCGTTTCGGTTCGCCTGCTCGATGCCATCGGCGTGCGCTATGCCCGCGAATACATGACGCGCTTCGGCTTCACGCCGGACGCCCTGCCACAGAACCTGTCACTCGCCCTCGGCACCGCATCGGTCTCGCCAATGAGCATGGCGCGTGGCTATGCCGTATTCGCCAACGGCGGCTACCTCGTCACCCCGTATTTCATCGYGCGCATCGACGACCGTGACGGTAATCCGGTGTACCTCGCCAACCCGGAACGCGCCTGCGCGGATTGCCAGGAACGCTTGCTCAATCCCGCTCCGGCCGGCCCACCGACCCAGCCTTCCACCGCCCTCATTCCGGCCAAACCGGCGGCTGCCAGCAGCACGGGGGGTAACGGCACGGGCGATGCCGTGCTTCCCGCCGATGCCCACGCCGACCAGGCGAAGGTGCCGAAGCTCGCTCCCCACGTGATCGACGTGCGCAACGACTACCTGGTGACGTCGCTCATGCAGGACGTGATCAAGCGCGGCACCGGTTCGGCAGCGCGGGCCCTTGGTCGCGACGACCTCGCCGGCAAGACGGGCTCGACCAACGACCACCGCGACGCCTGGTTCGTCGGCTTCAACGGCGACGTTTCCACGGCTGTCTGGGTCGGCTTCGACGACTTCAGCTCGCTCGGTCGGGGCGAGTTCGGCGCGAAGGCCGCTTTGCCCATCTGGATGGACTACATGGGCGCGGTACTCAAGGACAAGCCGTCGCACACGTTGGCCATGCCGCCAGGCATCGCCACGCTACAGATCGATGCGGGTTCGGGCCTGCCCTCACCGGGTGGCATGAATGAAATCATGAAGGTCGAGGATGTCGACCGTCTTCGCGAGCAGGCAACGCAGAAACAGCAGGAGGAACAGCAGGACCACGCCTACGATATTTTCTGACGTACACATACACACCACACGGGGGTGAGTCATGGCACGAGGCGAGCACCACAAAATCCACGCACAGGACCGGACGCAGCGTCATCGCGCCCTTGTCGCCCAGGAAGCGGCGCGCCTGATGAGTGAGCACGGTATCCGCGACTTCCACCACGCTAAGGTGAAGGCCGCGGAGCGACTCGGCATCGCCGACACGCAAGCACTGCCCCGTAACAACGAGATCGAAGATGCGCTTCGCGAACATCAGCGGATCTTCAAGGCGGATTCGCAACCACAGGCCTTGCGCGCGCGACGCGAAGCCGCTGTGGAAGCGCTGCGGTTCCTCCGCGGATTCGACGCTCGACTGGTAGGCGCCGTCCTCGAAGGCACGGCCGATGAACACTCCGCCGTTTGCCTGCATGTCTTCAGCGACGATCCGGAAGCACCGGTGCTGTTTCTCCAGGAGCAAGGCATTCCCCTGGAGACGCAGACGCGGCGGCTGCGCTGGTCGGGCAACGAGCAAAGCGAGCATCCCGTATTGCTCTTCGGCGCCGACGGCATCCCGTTCGACCTGACCGTGCTGCCGCTGGATGCCCTGCGTCAGGCACCGCTGGACCGCGTGGACGACCGACCGATGCGCCGGGCGACCGCGTCGATGGTGCAGGCATTGCTTGCCGAGGAAGACATCGAGGCGTTCAACGCGTCGACACCTGCATTTGATCGGTAGGAGCAAAAAAAGGTTCTTCGCGGAATGCCGGGGACGCCGAAGACGGTGAGGCGCAGAGCCTTCGGCGTGTAGACGTGGCGGCGCAGAGCCTTCGGCGTGCAGGCGTGGCGGCGCAGAGTCTTCGGTGCCCACCCTCGCTGCTCAGACACGTCCTCCGCGTTTCGTACCGGAAAGGCCGCTGCGCGGCCCCATGTACTTATTTGGCCTTCGGCCGCTCCACTTGTGCGGAACTCGCCTCGAGGGTGGGCACCGAAGACTCTTCCCATCCYTGAGGTTCGYGCGGGTCGAGCCGACGAAGCAACGCCGCTTCGGCYGCTGGCKCRTCGCCATCGYKRAACSGTCAACCGCGTCGCGCYGGTYGCGRTCGTCCKCGCGAGGCAGCGCGGTGGCTACGAAGGCTCACCGAGCCGGAAATGACATGCCAGCACGACCGCCGTAACGGYCCGCTTGGGCGGCCACACCCACGCCAACGGCTCTCCTGCCACTCMACCGTAYCGTCGTGAGAGACCTTGGTGTCCACCCTCGAGGCGAGTTCCGCACAAGTGGAGCGGCCGTAGGCCAGATAGATACATGGGCCGCGTGAGCGGCCTTCCTTTTCGAACGCGGAGGACGTGTCTGAGCAGCGAGGGTGGACACCAAGGTCTCCCCGCGAGACGCCCACGTGTACGAAGCGATGGCAAAGCCGAGCCCGCAAGGCCGAAGGCGAGCCAGGTGCGAGGTGCGAGGTGCGAGGTGCGAAAGAATGCCCTCCCAAAAGCCGAGCGCCCGGGCCCCGGTAATCCGCGATGAACCAAAAAAAACCCCGCTTTCGCGGGGTTTTTTCTTCTTAGCGCTTGTCGTTCGGAGTGTAGTCGCGAACGTCGGCGCCGGTGTAGATCTGGCGGGGACGACCGATGCGGGCACCCGGGGTTTCGTGCTGCTCGATCCAGTGCGAGATCCAGCCGGAGGTGCGCGCGATGGCGAACATCACGGTGAACATCTCGGCCGGGATGCCCAGTGCCTTGTAGATGATGCCCGAATAGAAGTCGACGTTCGGGTAGAGCTTGCGCTCCACGAAGTAGTCGTCCTTCAGCGCGGCTTCTTCCAGCTTCATCGCGACATCGAGCAGCGGATCGTTGACGCCGAGTTCCTCGAGCACCTTGTGGCACATCTCGCGGATGATCTTGGCGCGCGGGTCGAAGTTCTTGTACACGCGGTGGCCGAAGCCCATAAGGCGGAAGGAATCGTTCTTGTCCTTCGCGCGCTTGACGGCGGTCTCGACCTTGTCGGCGGTGCCGATCTCGCCGAGCTGCTTGAGCACGGCTTCGTTCGCACCACCGTGTGCCGGACCCCACAGCGCGGTGATGCCTGCGGCGATCGAGGCGTACGGGTTCGCACCGGTCGAACCGACCAAGCGGACGGTGGAGGTGGAGGCGTTCTGCTCGTGATCGGCGTGCAGGATGAACAGCAGGTCGAGTGCCTTGGCGACGACCGGATTCAGCTCCAGCGGCTCGCTCGGCACTTCGAACATCATGTGCAGGAAGCGGGTGACGTACTCGAGGTTGTTGCGCGGATAACGCGTCGGCCAGCCGATCGAGTGACGGTAGATGGCGGCGGAGATCGTCGGCATCTTCGCGATGAGGCGGATAGCGGCGAGCTTGCGGTCTTCCGGGTTATCGACATCGAGCTTGTCGTGATAGAACGCCGACAACGAGGCGATCGAACCGGCCAGCATGGCCATCGGATGCGCGTCGTGGTTGAAGCCACGCAGGAAGAACTTGAGGTTCTCATGCATCATCGAGTGATGCGTGATGTCGTGCTCGAACTTCGCGAACTCGGTCTTGTTCGGCAGTTCGCCGTTGAGCAGCAGGTACGAGGTCTCGAGGAAGGTGGACTTCTCGGCGAGCTGTTCGATCGGGTAGCCGCGGTACAGCAGGACGCCCTTGTCACCATCGATATAGGTGATGGCGCTCTTGGTGCTGGCGGTGCTGCCGTAACCCGGATCGTACGTGAAGTAACCGGTGTCCTTGTACAAGGTGCCGATGTCGACGCACTCGGCGCCAAGCGTGCCACCGATGACCGGCAGTTCGCTCACGGGCTTGTTGGATTCATCGACCAATTTGACGGTTTTGGCGTCGGACACGGCGAGCTCCTCTTTCTCTCTGTACCCGTTCCGCCAGCAACTGGCGAAACGTAGCGATGTTGGGAAAAAACGACCCCGGGGGAGAGGTGTCGTACCGGCCGCCGCGTGCGGCCGAAGTTCCCCATTATCGCACAGAGGCTATTCAAACGTCCGTTGGCCAGCATCCGAATCGCACACGCAAAAAGACACGGGGCAAGCCGTGGGCTCACCCCGTGTCTGTCTATCCTCGCGAAACGCCACCCCGCAGGCGGCGCGCGGATGGAACCGTTTTACTTCTGGCCGTAGCGCTGACGGAACTTGTCGACGCGGCCGCCGACGTCCAGCGTCTTCTGCTTGCCGGTGTAGAACGGGTGCGAGTGGCTCGAGATATCGAGCTTGATCACCGGGTATTCGTTACCGTCTTCCCACTTGACCGTTTCCTTGCTGGACATGGTCGAACGCGTAAGGAACGCGAAATCGGACGACAGGTCCTGGAAAACGACGGACTGGTACTTCGGGTGGATGTTCTCTTTCATGGCGTGACTCTAAGAATTAGCGGGGTGAAAAGAGCGGCATTGTAACCAGCGGTGGTCGGGACATCAAGTCCAGCTCCTGGCCCGCCGCCGGGGGAGCGCCGATGAATCGGCTCCTACAGGGGCAGCGATCAGGCGACGCCTAGCGCCTGGGCAATCAATTCGCCAAACCGGGCCTGGTCCACCTCGAGCACGATCCGGGCGTTCGGCTTGCCGCCGAGCCTGCGATGCCAGTCGACCACGGTCGCACCGCGGGTGAGCCGGCCGTCCAGTTCGATGGCCACATGGCGCGTCTCGGCGCGGGTCACTATGTCCGGATCCAGTGCCACGGCCATGGCGAGCGCGTCGGCGGCGATGAAGCCCGTCCGCTCGTGCTCGGCGTTGAAACGGCGCGCCGTACCGAAGATCTTTTCAAAGAAGGAAGCGCGGGCGTCGCCGGCGGCGACCCAGCCTTCGTAGGCCTCGTCGGAGAAGGCATGGCGCACCGTCGCCTCCCAGTCGACCAGGTCGAACGCGTCGAAGGCCTCGAAAACCACATGCGCGGCCTCCGGGTCGAAACCGATGTTGAACTCGGCCGGTATCTTCCCGGTATTCCCATGCCCGGTCACCGCGCCCCCCATGACAACGAGGCGCTTTACGCGCTGCGGCAGGGAAGGATCGAGCCGGACCGCCAGGGCGAGATTCGTCAGGGGACCCAGGGCCACGAGCGTCAGCTCACCCGGTCGTTCACGGGTCAGTCGGATCAGCGCGAGGGCCGCGTGCTCCGCCTGCACGGGATGCGCCGGCTCCGCGAAGCCCACATCGCCGAAGCCGTCGGCACCATGGACGAAGGCCGCATCCTCCTCCGGCGCGCGCACCAGCGGCGAGGGACAACCGCCGAACACCGGCGTCTTCGCCCCGACCAACTCGACCAGCGTGCGCGCATTGCGCAACGTGTGACCCAGCCCGACGTTACCGGCAGCGACGGTGAGCGCCGTTACATCGGCGTGCTCGTGCGCCATGAGGATGGCGAGGRCATCGTCCACGCCGGGGTCGGTGTCGATCAACAACGAGGGTCGGGTCATCGCAGGTCAGGTCCGTGAGCGGCCGGACAGCATACCGCCGGCCGCCCGGTTCAGACAGCCTGTGACGACGTGGCGTCGACGCCTTCCAGGTCGAAACCCAGCTCCCGCGCCACCTGGCTTACACCCGCGCATGCGGCGTCCAGCGCCGGCGTGCGCTGGGCGATGCGTGATCGCAGGTCAAGCGTGCACGCCAGACCCATCTGCAACAGGTCGGCGTGTGCGACGTGCAGCGTGTCGGCCTGCGGCTGGGTGAACAGCCCCACCGAACGCAACGCGTCGATCAAGGTGCTGCTGGACGTCGTGTCGAGGATCGCCGGATGCTCGGCCGCGTGAGCCAGCACCATGCCCTGCAGCACGAACTCGATATCGATGAGTGCCCCGACGCCCTGCTTGAGGTCCAGGCGCATGGCATCCGAACGATCGCGCTCGGCACGCCAGCGCCGCCGCATCGCACTGACCTCGGCGATCACGCGGGTGCTATCGCGCGGCGTGGAAAGAATGTCGCGGCGTATATCGGCGAGCACACCACCCAGCCGCACGTCGCCCGCTACCGCTCGTGCGCGCAAGAGCGCCTGGTGCTCCCAGGTCCATGCGCGATCGCGCTGGTAGGCCTCGAAGGCATCGACACTGGCGACCAGTAACCCTTTCGAGCCATCCGGCCTCAGGCGCGTATCCACGTCATAGAGCTTGCCGGCGTGCGTTTGCGCACTCAGCCAGTGCATGACGCGTTGGGCAAGGCGCTGGAACCAGCGTGTCCCGTCAACCGGTCGCGCACCATCGCTCATCGCGTTGGCGAGCCTGCCGTCGTAGACGAACACAAGATCGAGATCCGAGGCGAAACCGAGCTCCTCGCCACCCAGGCTGCCGTAGCCCAACACGGTAAATCCACCCCCCTCGCCGGGCAGGCGTCCGTGCTGCGCCGTCAGCTCGCGCGTCGCCAGCGCCAGCACGGCGGCCACGATGGCCTCGGCAAGGCCCGCGAGCCGACGCGCCGTGGCCGGCGCGTCGGCTCGCCCGTCGTTGAAGGCCAGGCCGAGACGGAACGCGATGCTCGAACGGAACTCGTTGAGCCGCTCCAGCTCACGCTCCGCGTCGCGTTCATCCAGCGTGCCCAGGGTGCGCGCGATCTCCGCGGAAATATCCGCGCGCTTCAGCGGAAGCTGGTCGATGCGCGGATCGAGCACGTCGTCCAGTAGCAGGGGCTGCGCGATGACGCGCTCCGCCAGAAAGGCACTGTCGGAAAAGACGCCGGCAACGCGGCGCCGCGCATTCGGCTGCTCGTCGAGCAAGGCAAGGTAAGAGGACCGTCGCGCCACGGCCTGCACCAGCCGGACCATGCGCAGCAGGCTCGCGGACGGCGATGCGCTGGCACGCGCGGCGCCAATGAGCTGGGGCATCAGTCGTTCGAGACGCTCGCCGGAGCGGGCGGACATGGAACGTACCGCTGCAGCCTGGGGAAGTTTGGTCAGCTGCTCCGCGGCGTCGACGGCGCCCGTAAAACCCGAGGCCTCCAGCGTCGCCGCGCTCAGCGAGCCGTCGCGTGCCGCCGTCCACAGTTCGATGTCGGCGACCGGGGCCGTCGCGGTCTGCCCCGCTTCGGGCACGAGCACGGCGGCGAACTCGGCCGAGACGGCCGCGCGGTGTGCCGCCAGCTCGATGGCCAGGGCGTCCCACGACGGATAATCCAGGCCCAGGGCGAGGCGCTCGCGAGACAGCTCGTCGTCGGGAATGTCATGCGTCTGGGCATCGCGCAGCATCTGCACGCGGTTCTCCACGCGACGCAGGAACAGGTAGGCCGAGCGGAGCAGCTTGGCACGCGCGGCAGGAATGTAGCCGCGTGCCTCGCACGCACGCAGCGCGGGCAACAGGCCGCGCACACGCAGCGCGGGATCGCGGCCACCGCGGATCATCTGCGTCAGCTGGACCACGAACTCGATTTCGCGAATGCCACCGGGACCGAGCTTGAGGTTGCCAGCGAGATCCTTGCGCGCCACCTCCGCATCGATGAGCGACTTCATCTCGCGCAGGCCGGCGAAGGCGGTGTAGTCGAGGTAGCGCCGGTAGACGAACGGACGCAGCATGTCCTGAAGCTCGCGTCCTGCCGTGCGATCGCCGGCAACGGGACGCGCCTTGATCCATGCGTAGCGCTCCCAGTCGCGACCTTCTCGCTGGTAGTACTGCTCCATGGCGGCGAACGGCAGTGCGAGACGGCCGGCATTGCCGAACGGACGCAGGCGCAGGTCCACCCGCGCACAGATGCCGTCCACGGTCGGTTCCGCAAGCAGTCGCACCAGCTGGCGTGCCTCGCGGATGAAGTATTCGCCGTTGTCGAGCGAACGCGAACCGTCGGTGTCGCCCGCCGAGGCGTACGCCAGGATGAGATCGATGTCCGAGGAGAAATTCAGTTCATTGCCGCCGAGCTTCCCAAAGCCGACGACGACCATGCGCTGCTCGACGCCCGCACTGTCTCGGGGCACGCCGAACCGCGCGTGCAGCGAGTTCTCCGACCAACGCAAGGCGGCGGTGAGCAGGGTCTCGTAAAGGGCGCTTGTCGACGCGAGCGTCTCGTCGATGTCATCGAGGCCGTTGACGTCACGAAACACAAGGCGAACGGCTTCCGCATGGCGGAACCGACGCAGTATGGACATGCAGCGGTCTTCGTCCGCCGGGAGGTCAAGCAGACCACCGCGCGTCGCGGCGTCCGCGCTGGCGCGCAGCCGCTCCAGACCGGCCGGCGCGAGCAGCTCCGGCTGGCGGCGGAAGACGTCGAAGGCGAAATCGGAGGCGACCAGCGTGCGGCGGATACGCTCGGCGACGCCGGCGTCGTCGTGAACGGGAATCCGGGCAGCCCGGCATGCCGCCATCACGTCTGCGTAACGATGGTCGATGAGTGCGCGTAGTTCTGGGCTTTCGCGCGGAGCCGGCGTGGAGGCGTTCATGAGGTCACCATTGTGCCTGAAGCGTCAACTTACGAAGAATCGTAGAAAAGTCCGCGACTTCCCATGACAACCGATTCATGTCCGTTCCGTTACAGTCCCTACCCCCAGTGGGATTGGATGCGGACGTCGGCTTCTATGGCTAGCGAATCGAAAACCTGGCGTGACCGTGCGGGGCGCATCGCGCTCCCGGTCGTCTCGGCGCTCATGTTCGTTCTCTTCACAGGATTCATCGACGGCAATCCGGGCGTCGGTACGGACCAGTGGATGGCCCGGCCCGGCCACCTGATCGCCAACGCCATGCCGGGCCTGATGCTGGCCACCCTTCTGCTCACCCTCACGCGCCGCACCTGGTTGTCCTTCGGCATCGCGTTCCTTGCCCAGGGCATCGTGTTCGCGGTAAGCGCGATCAAGGTCAAGAATCTTGGTACGCCGCTGTTGCCTGCGGATTTCGGGCTGGTCGGCCAGCTGAGTAACGGCGGTCTGTCGCTCCTTTCGGGTTATCTACCCCGGGAGATCGCACCGTATCTGGCTATCGCGGCACTGATCGCCGTCGTCGTTCTGCTGGTGCGTTTCGAGCCACCGGTCTTCGCACGCCGCACCTACGGCCGGCGCATCGTCGCCACCTTCGCCCTCGGTACCCTCTTCGTCACACTCTTCGCGGGCACACCGGGCTGGGCCAAGATCTACAACGGCCAGCGCCTCGGCATGATGCCCTGGTCGCCGTCGGAAAACGCGGGATACAACGGCGTCGTCTCCAACCTCATGCAGTTCCATCTTCAGGCCTCACGCAACAAGCCCAAGGACGATCCGAAGGCCGCACTGCAACTGATCAGCGATAACGACGGTGCGTTGCGTGAGCACATGGCCGCCGCGTCACGGCACACGAGACAGCCGCCGGACATCGTCATCATCCAGAGTGAATCGTTCTTCGATCCTTCGGGTGTCAATGGCTACGACGAGGATGTCGCGCCCAACCTGCATCGCCTCACGCAGGAAGGCAGCGGCGGCGGCCTGCATGTTCCCACGTTCGGAGGCGGGACCATCCGCACCGAGTTCGAAGTACTCACGGGTCTCTCGCTGCGGTACTTCGGCAACATGCGCTACCCGTACCTGGATATGCACAACCAGGTCGTTCCCAGCATGGTTCGCGCCCTGCGTTCGCACGGCTATGAAACCGTGGCCCTGCATGGACACAACCCCAATTTCTGGAACCGCCCGGCGGCGTTCAAGGCTATCGGCTTCGATCGGTTCGTCTCGCGCGCCGGCTTCCCCGCGAACGCGAAGAACGACGGCACCTATATGGCTGACAGCGGCATGACCGACGAGATCATGGCGCAGCTGCCTGACGCCGGTCCACAGCGCCTCATCTTCGCGATCAGCATCGAGGCGCATGGCCCTTACGATGGCTCCGACAACACGAACGTCGCGGAGCGCGACGCCATTCCCGTCCCGGCCGGCGTCGAGGGCAAGGACAAGCTCGAGTGGCAGAACTACGTCTATCACATGCATCACGCGGACGCCGAACTCGGCCGTCTGGCAGACCTCCTCGCGAAACGCGAGCGTCCGACTATCCTGTTGTTCTACGGCGATCATCTTCCTGCGTTGACCAACACGTATAACCACGCCGGGTTTCGTGACGGCCAGCCGTTCGATACGCAGATGGTCCCGTGGGTGCTTGTAGACGCACACAACGACGGCCCGCCGGCAGTTCATGGCGATATGGCGTCGTGGATGTTGCCCGGCCTCGTACTGGAACGCGCCGGCATCCACGACGACGCGTATTTCGCCCTCACCCAGGTGCTCGGCGGCCAGCTCGCCTCGCTCACTCGCTCACCGGACGCGAACGCCGCGCCCGAAGACGCCGGCACGAAGCAGACCGATACCGCCATGGGCAACATCGCCCTGCTTCGCCTGACGAACAAGCTCGATCCGCTGCTTGCGCGTTACGCCCTACCCGACGCGGGCATCGATGTCGCCCGCCAGCCGGGCGAGGCGGAACATGATGCGGAGTCAGGCGCCGGACAGTAGTTGCCGCGGCGCGCAGGGACGTGCATTGATCGTCAGCGAACGACGGCCTGGTCCTCCACCCGGTAACTGAAGGGCTCGATATTTTCGTCCACAGTGAAGCGGACGATGGGAATAACCCGGCCCGTGACCAGCTGGTAATCGCGCTGAATGAGTTGCGCTCCCTTCAGGCCCTTCTCCTCGTAGGGCCCAGCGGTGTAGAAGAACGCCTCGAAGGGCACATCCTGCGGCTTATCCAGTGGCCAGGTCGCGACCATCAGCTCCATGTGCTGCATCACGTCAACCATGCCGGCGGGCACACGAGAGGCGATGCTCAGCGCAAACGAGGGCTGGTCGACGCCGAAGCCGCATTGGTGATTGAACTGGTTGGGAAATGAGGTCACCGCCGCAAAGTGCTTACGCCATGCGTCGACGGTGTCGATGCCTTGCTCTTTGCACGGCACACTTTCGACGGGATACAGAGAACTGGCTCCGCACCCCTTCGGCCCTCTGCCACCCGTAATGGCATCGTGGGGAAAGGAGCAGAAAAGGGTGATGGGAAACGTATCGGGGCTGCCGTTTACCTCGGCCTCTTTCAGGATCAGCCCATGGGGACGTGCGTGCTCGCCGTAGAGGATGCGACTGCCCACGTCTTTGCGCAGATAGCTAAAGGAAAGTGCCTCCGGCGTCCCGGTCCACGGGGACGGCTCCCAGGCGTGGCGATCGGGTTCATCGTCAGTCGGAACCGCATCGGTCGCGCGAATCAGCACGCCGTTGCAGTAATAGGCGGCCCTGCCGCCGTCACAGGCCATATCCGTCTTGTCGTAACGGGCGTTGAGCCGCGACGCGGTGTCGTCACCGGCGGCCTGCGGCCGCGACAGATGTGTCTGGCAGGCGGCGCATTCGAACGCCAGGCAAAGCGAAAGAAGACTCAGTTTCCATGTCATGGCCGTACTCCTTGGGTGTGTACACGATCATTTTCTACGCCGCCGCCACGTGGTCCGCAAGACGTTACGTGTAGTTGCCGATTCGACGCACTGATCCATGAAAGGATGTTCGCGCTCGCATACAAAAAAGAAGCCCCGCTTTCGCGGGGCCTCTTCGTATAGCGAGCCGGAGGGCTGGACTTAGAAGTCCATACCGCCCATGCCGCCCATGCCACCACCGCCGCCGCCATGGCCGTGGCCGTCGTCCTTCTTCGGCAATTCCGTCACGGCCGCTTCGGTCGTGATGATCGAACCGGCAACCGACGCGGCGAACTGCAGTGCCGAGCGGGTGACCTTGGTCGGGTCCAGGATGCCGAAGGCGATCATGTCGCCGAACTCACCCGTGGCGGCGTTGTAACCGTAGTTACCTTCACCGGCCTTGACCTGGTTGACGATGACCGAAGCCTCTTCACCGGCATTGGTGACGATGGCGCGGAGCGGAGCTTCCAGCGTGCGACGCGTGATCGCGATGCCGAGGTCCTGGTCCGTGTTCTTGCCCTTGAGGCCTTCGAGCGCCTTCAGTGCACGGATCAGGGCGACGCCGCCGCCCGGGACCACGCCTTCTTCGACGGCTGCGCGCGTAGCGTGCAGGGCGTCTTCGACGCGGGCCTTCTTTTCCTTCATTTCGACTTCCGTCGCGGCGCCGACCTTGATGACGGCAACGCCGCCGGCAAGCTTGGCAACACGCTCCTGCAGCTTCTCACGGTCGTAGTCCGAAGAGGTCTCTTCGATCTGCGCCTTGATCTGGCCGATGCGCGACTGGATAAGCGTGGCTTCGCCGGCACCATCGATGATCGTGGTGTTTTCCTTAGTGATCACGACGCGCTTGGCATGGCCGAGGTCGGTGATCGTGGCCTTGTCCAGCGCCAGGCCGACTTCCTCGGAAATGACCGTGCCACCGGTGAGGACGGCGATGTCTTCCAGGATCGCCTTGCGACGATCGCCGAAGCCCGGCGCCTTGACGGCGGCGACCTTGACGATGCCACGGATCGTGTTGACGACGAGGGTGGCCAGGGCTTCGCCTTCGACTTCCTCGGCAACGATCAGCAGCGGCTTACCGGCCTTGGCGACAGCCTCGAGCACCGGCAGGAGCTCGCGAACGTTCGAGATCTTCTTGTCGTGGATGAGGATGAACGGGTCGTCCAGCTCAACCTGCTGCGACTGCTGATTGTTGATGAAGTACGGCGACAGGTAGCCGCGGTCGAACTGCATGCCTTCAACGACGTCGAGCTCGTTCTCGAGGCCCGAACCTTCTTCAACCGTGATCACGCCTTCCTTGCCGACCTTGCCCATCGCCGTGGCGATGATGTCACCGATGTTCGAATCGGAGTTGGCCGAGATCGTGCCGACCTGGGCGATCGCCTTGTCGTCAGCGGTCGGGTTCGACAGCTTCTTCAGCTCGGCGACGGCGGCGATGACAGCCTGGTCGATACCGCGCTTGAGGTCCATCGGGTTGATGCCGGCGGCAACCGCCTTGAGGCCTTCCTGGATGAACGCCTGGGCGAGGACGGTCGCGGTCGTGGTGCCGTCACCGGCCACGTCGGAGGTCTTCGAGGCGGCTTCCTTGACGATCTGCGCGCCGATGTTCTCGTACTTGTCGGCGAGTTCGATTTCCTTCGCGACCGAGACGCCGTCCTTGGTGACGGTCGGGACGCCGAAGCTCTTCTCGATCACGACGTTGCGGCCCTTCGGGCCCAGGGTGACCTTGACCGCGTTGGCGAGGGTGTTGACACCCTTCAGCATGCGAGCGCGGACGTCTTCACCGAAGCGGACTTCTTTTGATGCCATGGTCTTTGAATCCTTAGATATTTAGTGGATGAGATCGGGGAGAACGGGGCGAGCGAACGCTCAGCCTTCCAGAACCGCCACGATGTCGTCTTCCTTCAGGAAGACCAGGTCTTCGCCGTCGACCTTGATTTCCTGGCCGGCGTACTTGCCGAACAGGACCACGTCGCCTTCCTTCACGCCCATCGGGCGGAGCTGGCCACTGGCCAGGAGGAGACCGGTACCGGCAGCGAGGACCTTGCCGCGGGTGGGCTTCTCGGTGGCGCTATCCGGGATAACGATGCCACCGGCGGAAACGCGCTCTTCTTCGAGGCGCTTGACGATGACGCGGTCGTGCAGCGGGCGCAGTTTGCTCATGACTTCTCCAAACATGTGTTTGACGGATAAGGAAAAAGGTCCACCCTGTTAGCACTTGCTCAGGGTGAGTGCCAGAATTTTAGCCCTAAGCTTTCCTGATTCGGAAGAGCTGCGGTTGCTCGACAGATGGCGGCGGCACGAAACCGTTCAAGGCCCCGGGTTCAAAAAAGGGCGGAAGAGACGACAATCGGCCCATGTCCGAACCCATCGCCGTCCTCATTGCCTGCCCATCAGGCGAACCCGCCGAATCGCTCGCCCGCGCCCTTGTGGAGGCGGGTCTGGCCGCCTGCGTGAACCGGCTACCGGGAGTGCGCTCCACCTACCGCTGGAAAGGCGAGATCGTCACCGACGAGGAAGACCTGCTGGTGGCGAAGACGACCCGAGAGGCGTTCGCCGCCCTGGAGCGCTTCGTCCTGGCGCGACATCCTTATGACGTACCGGAAATCGTCGCCCTCCCCGTCGTGGCCGGGCATGCGCCCTACCTGGCGTGGCTGGAGGCCAGCGTCGGCGTCGACGCAAGCTAACCCGGGTTCGCCCGGTCATAATGGTCGACGCCCCACGCGCCTCGTCACCGCTCTTGCTCCACGGAGATCACCATGTCGTCGCTTCGCCGCCTTGCGCGGAACCTGGTCGCCGTATTCGGCCTGTTGCTCGTTGCCCTGCCCGCGTTCGCACAAAGCGACGACGACCTGCTGCCCGTCACCGAGGCTTTCCACCTCACGACGGATGCCAGCCAGCCGGGCATGGTCAAGCTGCACTGGCGCATCGCGCCGGATTACTACCTCTACCGTGGCCGGATCAAGATCAAGGCGGCGGATCCTGCCGCGGTGTCGCTCAGCGACCCGACGCTGCCCGACGGCCTGAAGAAGCATGACGAGTACCTGGGCGATGTCGAGATCTACCACGGCGATATCGAAGCCCGCGTGCCGTACAAGCTGCTCACCACCAGCACCACAACGCTTGCCCTGGACATTCAGTACCAGGGCTGCCACGAAGTCGAACCGAAGATCTGCTATCCGCCGAATACCGAGCACCTGAAGCTCACCATCGGTGGCGCATCGACCATTCCTACCGGCCCCGCACC